>NZ_JAILWL010000543.1 GCF_025698965.1 Roseibium sp. | reverse complement strand
GAAATCGACAGTGCAAGCGTCGAAAGCGATGACACTCCCCTCTAGCGGCAGCGCGACCGATCAACAGCGCGCCCGTCAGTTGCAGCAGCAAAGGAACAGATGTTCCACCGATTGTTGTCGCGATTTGATCGTGAAAACGCCAGCCCCGACAACGCCAACTGTACTGTCGAATCCTATGCAACACCGCATTTTTTCCAGTCACACTCCGCCTACCCGCTCAACTGCGAAGCGGAACGCGTGTGATCAGAGCAATGCTCCAAAAACCAGATTTCGTGAGAAGTTTTATGCCTGACACAAAAATTGAAGAAAAATTCGACGCTGTAAATTACGACGATCTCATGCAGACCGTAATTTCCGAAGCGGACGCTGCACGCGACAACCCGGAACAGGAGATAATACTCCAGAAGAGTGAAACATGGGACGAATTCACCAAAACATCGTCGGACACACGCATTGCCTTTGCCAGATTTCTGTACGAGCGCCTGATTAACGACATATATCCGGCAGAAAAACTCGCGCAGCTTACAGAGGATTATGGCTTCCACGAGGAACTGTTCTTTTCCGAGGTGCTGAAGTGGAATGAACCTATCCCCATCGACGAACTGATCGGCTGGGCCTACCACATCTTCAAACTGCACAGAGACAATGAAACTGCGGGCAACGACGACAATTTCGTGCTCTGCGACGTGCCCTTCGTGCGCATTTTCAGGATCGTCAACAGGCAATCGAAGACCCATGCCCCATCCGAACAATCCCTGTCATGGCTCCTGGACATTCTCTACTTCGCTCAAGACAGCGATGAAGATTATTTCAAGCGACACCAGTTCGACCGCGGACCTGAATTCGAACCGGTGGCAGAGCGCATAACCACGCTGCTTGTCGCCAGTGCGGGTGTCGCCGAAGAAGACCTGCCCTACCGTGGAAACCTTCTCGGAGACTGGTACTTAAACCGCATAGACGATTTCGGTCCACGCCTGCTGCATGATCTGCGCAGCGCCGACCGCAGCACCGCCCCGACCTGCAATCGGCTCGTACGGCATGCCGCTAGCGCGAAAGGAAGCAAACCAACCAAAAAATTCATCGCCGCGACCCGAAAGCTGCTCGAAGTAACAGGTGCAGACCAATTTGGTGAGCTGCTGCGCCGCTGGCTGCATCTGGCGTTGGATGCCAAGGCAACCGATCCTGACGAGTCCGTCTATTCGGATCACAATACGGACTTGATCAAGGGGTTGGTCTGGATGTGCACGGATCTGCACGATCCGGCGACCGTGAACTTGATTGCCGATCTAACCGTCAGAGCAATGAAACCGCAACCTGGGACAGGTGCGGCTTCGAAAGCAATCGCAAATGCCTGCCTAATTTATCTGTCCGAGGCTAAGGGGGTCGTTGCGACGACAAGGCTTTCACAGCTCACCACGGCGATCAAACAAAAGAGCGTGCGTCAGAAAATCGAGAAATTGGTCGCCGCCAAGGCAGTCGAAGCTGGAATGACGCCCCTGCAACTTCAGGAACGGTCGGTACCGGACTTCGGGCTGACCGATGGTGCTAAGACCATTGAGTTTGGTTCGTTTGGCCTACGGGTCGAGGTTTCCGGGCCAGACGACATCGGCCAGACATGGTTGAAACCGGATGGCACACCGCAGAAATCCAAGCCGAGCGCGGTGAACTCGGACGATGAGCTGAAACAAAAATACAAGGAAGAAAAACAAACGCTCGACGCGATGAAAAAGTCCCTGGTGGCACAGAGGGACCTCATTGACCTCCTGTTCGCCGAAGACGTCACCTGGCCGCTGGACGATATCGAGCAGTACTACGTCAATCATGGACTTATTTGCGCATTGGCGCGGTCTCTGATCTGGGAGTTAACCACTGATCAGAACTCAACTCCTGCGCTTTTCCAGGATGGCATCTGGCAGGACGTGAAAGGCCTGAAGGTCGAAACCGAAGCCGCAACAACCGTGCGCCTGTGGCATCCGGTTGAATACTCAACTGCCGAAAGAGAAGCCTGGCAGGAACGTCTCGCCGCCCTTGAAATCACTCAGCCGACCAAACAGGCACATCGAGAGGTCTATTCTATCACCGAGGCGGAGCGCGAGAGCCGCGTCTACTCCAACCGTATGGCGGCTCATATCGTCAAGCAGCACCAGGCTGCCGCCCTTCTGGCAAAGCGCAACTGGCATTACAGTCTTATGGGCAGCTTTACGTATGCTGACCAAACCCAGTTCGCTTCCAAGACTTTTTCAACGTCTCCGCTGAAGGCCGAATTCCTGTTTCACACCACGGAGTCGACTGATGACTATCTGAACGATGCCGGAATGTTCAATTATGTTGCAACCGACCAGCTCCGTTTCTTCGGCAATGAAGACGCCCCTGTGCCGCTCGACACTGTTCCACCCAGATTGTTTTCAGAAACAATGCGCGATGCGGACTTGGTCGTTGGTGTGGCCAGCGTCGGTAATGACCCGACATGGTTTGATCAAGGGCCTACACCGGAAGCGCGCAGCTATTGGGATTCATTTGCCTTCGGTGAATTGGATTCTTTTGCGGTAACAAGAAAACGGGTTCTCGAAGCCCTGCTGCCACGCCTGAAGATCAGGGATGTCGCACGCATCGATGGGAACTTCCTGATTGTAGAAGGCAAACTCAACACCTACAGGATCCATCTGAAATCCTCGAACATCCAGATGGACCCGGGGAATCGTTTCCTATGCATCATCAAGGGTCCCTCATCCAAAGCCGGCAAGATAAGTCTGCCGTTTGAAGGTGACTCGAGATTGTCTGTAATTCTGTCAAAAGCCATAATGCTGGCAGCAGACGACAAAATCACCGATCCGGATATCGTCAATCAGCTGAAGCATTAAGGAACGAGAGATTTTCGCAGCGAATGCGCCCGGTTTCGCACCGGGCGTGGTCAATGGCTGACGATAGTCAGGCCGCTTCGAATGGCGAGAAAGAGCTTTCGGCGATTTCCTTGATGTCACCGAAGACACCGGGAGCGCCGACAACAACACGCGCACCGTGGTAGAGCGCGTGGTTGACGTCCTGCTCAAGGACCTCTCCACCAGCTTCTTTGGTGATCAGCATACCTGCAAGACAGTCCCAGGCATTCATATGAGATTCGACGTAGCCGATCAGGCGGCCAGCTGCAGCGTAGGCGAGCATGAGGCCTCCGGAGGCGTTGCGGAAAAAGACACCTCCCTTGGAGACCAAAGCGCCGACAACATTTACCGCATCCGTGACAGCCGTGCGGCCGTTAAAGCCAACCCCGACAGATCCGTTGGTCAGGCTCTGGCTGTCGGAAGCCTTGATCGGCTTGCCATTCAAAAACGCACCGTGTCCAGCTGCCGCCTTGAAGGTTTCACCGGACACCGGGTCATGAATGACGCCGATAATGACCTGCCCCTGATGGACGCAGGCAATGATCACACACCATTGCGGGATGCCGGCCACGAAATTTGCCGTACCATCAATCGGATCGGTCACCCAGGTGTAACCTGAAGAGCCTTCCTCCATGCCATGTTCCTCACCCAGAATGCCATCTTCCGGGTAATGAACGGCCAACTCCTTTCGGATAAGCGTTTCGACATTCTGATCCGCCTCGGAGACGAGATCCTGATGCCCCTTTTGAGTGATGGTCAGGGTGTCCAGCTTTCGGAAATACTCAAGGCCAAGTTCCCCCGCCTTGTGGGCAAGAGCTTCGGCGAAAGCGAGCCGTTCGGAAACCATCAAATATCTCCTTCAGATACATAAACCAGGCGGTCGGAATGTGACCGGGAATCAGTGTTTTCTAATCAAAGACGGGTCGCGACTGGAAGTCGCTTACTGAATTTTCCGCTTCTTCTTGACGGCATAGGGGTTCTCCCCCTTGCGATAGGACAAGCGGATCGGGGTGCCTTGAATATTGAATGTCTCGCGCAGCGAATTGACCAGATAGCGGGTATAGCTTTCCGGCAGCTGTTCGGGGCGCGAACAAAAGGCAACAAAATGTGGCGGCCTGGTTTTCGGCTGTGTCATGTAGCGCAGTCGGATACGCCGCCCGGCCACGGCCGGCGGTGGATGGTTTACCGTGACCCGATCCAGCCAACGGTTCAGCTTTGCGGTTGAAACCCGCGAGTTCCAGGCC
>NZ_JAILWL010000542.1 GCF_025698965.1 Roseibium sp. | reverse complement strand
GTATTCCAGCCCAAGTTCAATCCTGTGCCCGGTGACCCAGCCCACCAGCAGTACTGCCGGCACTGTGAGGCCGATTGTGGCAACAGCTGACCCCAGGCAGATATTGACGGCGCGCTGAAGCTTGTTTTCCCGCGCGGCCTGAAGTGCACTGAGCCCTTCCGGCATCAGGACCAGAGCAGCGACAATAAAGCCGCTCAGGGCCAGCGGTGCACCGAGACCGGCGATCCCGAACTCCACATAAAGCGCAAGCTTCTTGGAAAGGAGAATGATCGGCAGGAGCGCTAGAAACAGGCCTGCTACATGAAATGGCACGGAACGAACCACCACATTGTGATGGCCGTGATCATCATCGACAGAATTCGGCTGACGGAAGATGTCGCTGTGTGTGACTGTCTGAATTGCCAGGAATACACCGTAGAGCAGGATCGACATCACCACCTCAAAGACCGCTTGAAGTGGAGACAGTTCGCCGCCAGGAGCGGAGTGTGTCACCCTGGGCAAGACCAGTGCAAAAATTGCCAATGGCACCAGAACCGACAAAAAGGCATTTGCCCCTTGCAGATTGTAAGTCTGATTTCTGTGCCGTAAGCCACCGGCGAGCAAACACAAGCCGACAAGTCCGTTCAGAACAATCATAACGACGGAAAACATCGTATCGCGCGCCATCGCAGGCGCTGCTTCGCCCGACAGCATGATCGCCACGATTAGGGCGACTTCGATGCCGATTACCGCAAGTGTCAGGATCAACGTCCCGAAGGGTTCTCCGAAAATCGTCGCAAGACATTCAGCATGCCTGACAACCGAAAATGCACACCACATGACAGTTGCAAATATCGCTGCCAGAAGTCCAAGAGACACACCTATGCCGACTGTTTCCGGCTTCAATGCGTCTCCGGCCAGGGTAAAAACCGCAAACACGAGGAACCCGATCAGGCTGGGCAATTCAGATCTCAAAATACTCACAAGTCACCATCGGGCGAAAATTTTAGTGGACGAATGGCGAAACTATAGGCTGTCCCAGTGCTTTGTCGCAACACGAAGATTTCCCCTTCGACCCCAACAAAAAAGCCGGCGTGGATCGCCGGCTTTTCCACTAAATTTCGAACTCTCACTTAAATCGCCAGGTATTCCTGGCGAAGTTCCGCATTGTCGAGCACTTCCTGGGCTACACCGTCAAAGACAACCTCCCCCATATCGAGGATCACGGCCCTATCAGCCAGATGCAGCGCAGCGATTGCATTCTGTTCGACGATGATGGTTGTGATCCCAAGGTCCTTGACACCTTCCAGAATGCGTTCAATTTCCTGAACGATCACAGGCGCCAGACCTTCATAGGGTTCGTCAAGCAGCAGCAGTTTGATATCGCGCGCCAAAATCCGGGCAACCGCGAGCATCTGCTGCTCGCCTCCGGACATAGTAACGGCGTCCTGAGAACGTCGTTCGGCAAGACGCGGAAAATGATCGTATATCCGCTCAATCGACCACCCTTTCGGCTCCGCGATCTGGGAGAGCTCCAGATTTTCCTGCACGGTCAGTCCGGGAATGATCCGTCTGTCTTCCGGCACAAGCCCCACGCCGAGACGCGCAGCCTGGTAGCTCTTCATTTCATGCAGTGGCTTGTGATCCAGCCAGATCTCGCCATGGGTCAGATTTGGGTCGTCCATGCGGGCGATCGTGCGCAATGTCGAGGTTTTTCCTGCGCCATTACGGCCAAGAAGCGCCAGAATTTCACCTTCACGAACATCAAAACTGACACCCTGCACGATATAGCTTTCGCCATAGTAGGAGTGCATGTCCCAGGCCGAGAAGAAGGCCGGCGCGGTCCCGCGCGCTTTCTGCGGCTTTACCGACGGTGCGGTCTTTCCTGCAAACTGATCTTCAAGAATGGTCACAGGTGTGCTCCTCCGAGATAGGCTTCCTGCACACGGGGATCGCCTTTGATGTCTTCCGGTCTGCCTTCTGCAATGATCGTTCCCTGCGCCAGAACCGTTACTTTCTTGGCCAGTGAAAACACCACATGCATGTCATGCTCGATCACTACCTTGGTGATACCGCGATCGCTGATCCGTTTGAGTAGGTCGATTGTGTTGTTGGTGTCTGCCCGCGACATACCCGCGGTGGGCTCGTCCAACAGCAGCAGTTTCGGGTCCTGAGAAAGGCACATCGCCAACTCGAGCCTCCGCTTGTCTCCTCGAGACAGGGCCCCCGAAATGGTGCCACTCTTTTCCGCGAGGCCGACATCCTCGAGCATATGAAGTGCCTTGTCCCGGATTTCCGCATCCTGATCCAGACGTTTGAAAGCATGGAGTGCGAATTCTCCATCCCGCTTCGCCATTGTTGGAATCATGACGTTTTCCAGAAGTGTCAGTTCCGCAAAAATCTCAGGTGTCTGAAAAACACGGGAGACACCCGCCTGATTGATTTCGTACGGCTTCATCCCGGTAAGCGAGATGTCACCAAACATCACGCTGCCTGTGTCAGGTGCAAGACGTCCGATCATGCAGTTCAGGAAGGTTGATTTTCCCGCTCCGTTAGGGCCGATGATCGCGTGAACCGTTCCCTCTTCTACCGAGAAGTTCACATTGTTGAGGGCTTTCAGACCACCGAACGATTTGTTCACGCCCTCTACGCGTAAGATTTCCATGATCGTTTCCTTACTCAGCTGGGGCTGTTGCGCCGGTCGGGTTGGTTTTACCTGGCGAACGCTTGAAAGCGCGGAAGATCCGAGAGATCCCTTCCATCAGGCCACCTGGCAGGAAAATAACGATCAGCATGAAAAGAACACCGAGGGTCAGATGCCAGCCTTCACCAACGAAGAGGCTGGAAACCGCCACAACCGGATACTCCAGGAAATCGGGTAGAAATCCGAAAATCTCATGCAGGGTCTGTTCGTTGAAAGCGGAGAAGATGTTCTCAAAATACTTGATCAGGGCCGCACCGAAAATCGGACCAAGCAAAGTGCCTGCACCGCCCAGGATCGTCATCAGGACGACTTCACCCGACGCGGTCCATTGCATGCGCTCTGCGCCAGCCAAAGGGTCGGTGATACACATCAGTGCACCGGCAAGCCCTGCATACATTCCGGATATGACAAAGGCTGCCAATGTGTAGGGCCGCGGATTGAGGCCGGTATAATTCATCCGGTTCTGATTGGTTTTGACAGCTCTGAGCATGATGCCGAACGGGGATCGGAAGATCCGCTGAGCGACAAAGAAGCCGATCAGAAGCACTGCGGCGCAGAAGTAGAAGCCGGCATAACCCGTCATCTCGATGCCGAAGAGCGACGAGATCAGCGGTCCGTCGGTAGCTGCAGAGCCGTCCAGAATGCGCGGATCGCTTTCCAGAACCCGTAGCCCCGTTTCACCATTGGTGATCGGCGTCAAAACCGAATAGGCCAGGTTATAGGACATCTGTGCAAAGGCGAGTGTCAGGATCGAGAAGTAGATCCCGGAACGCCGCAGTGAGACATAGCCGATAGCCAGTGCAAAAATTCCTGACGTGACCACCGCCAGAATGGCCGCCGGTATCGGGTTCATGCCCAGAAGTTTGAATGACCACACAGCGGTGTAAGAACCGACACCAAGGAAGGCAGCGTGCCCGAAGGACAAATACCCGGTTAGCCCGAAAAGCAGATTGAAGCCGGTGGCAAAGAGGCCGAAGATCGCGAACTTCTGCAAGAGATCCGGATATCCGGCCCCGATCGGTGCCAGCCAGATGGGCATTGTGAGTACCGCTGCGGCAAAGATGAGGAAAAAGACAGTGTCTCGCGCTGGAGATGAATTCATTGTCATGTTTTAGCTCTCCATGACGCCCTTGCGGCCCATCAACCCGCGCGGACGCACAAGCAGAATAACCACAGCTACGAGGTAGATGATGATTTGGTCGATGCCCGGGAAGATCGCCTTCACCTCATTCATAGATGCGAAGGATTGCAGGATGCCGAGCAGGAAACCCGCCGTGACCGCTCCGGGAAGAGAGCCCATGCCACCAACCACGACCACGACGAAACTGAGCACAAGGAAGTCCATGCCCATGTGATAGTCGGGCGGCAGGATCGGTGTGTACATCACGCCAGCCAGTCCGGCGACCACCGCGGCGATCGCGAAGACAACCGTGAACCGCCGT
>NZ_JAILWL010000541.1 GCF_025698965.1 Roseibium sp. | reverse complement strand
CTGGGCGCGGTGAAGGCGATCGAGAACCTGTTTACCGATCAACTCGGCCTGTCACCGTGGATGATCCTGATCCTGATGCAATTGTCCTTCCTGGTGATGGGCACGTTTCTGGACGATACGGCGATGCTGGTGATCGTTGCACCGCTATACGTACCGCTGGTCGGCACGCTGGATCTTGGCATGCCGCGCAATGAAGTGCTGATCTGGTACGGTGTTCTTTATACGATCACCACACAGATCGCCTATATGACGCCGCCCTTTGGCTACAATCTGTTTTTGATGCGGGCCATGGCGCCCAAGGACATCACCATGCGTGACATTTACGGGTCGATTGCACCCTTTGTCATGGTGATGGTCCTGGCGCTGGTGCTCGTGATGGCCTTCCCGAAAATCGCGCTTTGGCTGCCGGAACTGATCTACAGCAGATAAGCGCAAGTTGCGGGACAATAAAAAGAATATCCGGAGGAAAACGGATTTTTTGACAGCGGGAAACGAGAGCCGGGCAACGGCCGGCCGCTAACACACGAACCGAAACTTTAGGGGAACTGAGATGAAGAATAGACGTGATTTCCTGAAAAAAGCCGGTGTCGGTACAGTAGCCGCAGCCGGAGCAACCTCACTTGCAGCACCTGCAGTACACGGTCAGTCGCAGATCAAATGGCGCCTCCAGACCTATGCGGGTCCGGCACTTGCCGAGCACGTGATCAAGCCGCATATCGACGCCTTCAACAAAGCGGCCAACGGCGAGATGGTGATCGAGCTTTTCACCGCTGACCAGCTGGTCCCGACCGGTGAACTGTTTCGCGCAATGCAGCAGGGCACGATCGATGCCGTTCAGTCGGACGATGATTCCATGGCGTCGCCGACAGAACTGACCGTGTTTGGCGGTTACTTCCCGTTTGCGTCCCGCTATTCCCTTGATGTGCCTGTATTGTTCAATCAATACGGGCTCAAGGAAATCTGGGAAGAGGAATATGCCAAGGTCGGTGTGAAGCACATTTCCGCCGGCGCCTGGGATCCATGCCACTTCGCAACGAAGGATCCGATCCGGTCACTGGAAGACCTGAAGGGCAAGCGCGTCTTCACGTTCCCGACCGCTGGCCGCTTCATGAGCCAGTTCGGTGTTGTTCCGGTAACCCTGCCCTGGGAAGACATTGAAGTTGCCGTTCAGACCGGTGAACTTGACGGTGTCGCCTGGTCCGGCATCACCGAAGACTACACTGTCGGTTGGGCGGATGTGACCAACTACTTCCTGACCAACAACATTTCGGGCGCATGGGCCGGATCGTTCTTTGCCAACCAGGAACGCTGGAACGAACTTCCCGATCATCTGAAGACCATGCTGCAGCTCGCAATGGATGCTTCTCACTACTATCGTCAGTGGTGGTACTGGGGTGGTGAAGCCGCATTGCGCGTCAACGGCACTAAGATGGAGCTGACTTCGGTCCCGGATGCACAATGGGCAACCGTTGAAGAAGCCGCCACGGCGTTCTGGGATGAAATTGCTTCTGAATCCCCGCTCAAGGCAAAGGTCGTGGATATCTTCAAGAAGTACAACGCCGACATGCAGAAAGCTGGACGTCCGTATCGTTACAGCTGATGAAGCCCAGGCCACGCCGGTTTCAGAAAGACGGCGTGACCGAAACTACCGGCCCGGACAAGAATATCCGGGCCGGGACTTTTCAGACAAGATTAGACTTGCCCAACATCGGAAGACTTGAACATGCCTGGCAACCTGACTTTTGATGCACTGAAATCGCTCGTTTCCGCAGGAGAGATCGATACAGTGCTCGCCTGCATCGTCGACATGCAGGGGCGGCTGATGGGCAAGCGCTTTCACGCCCACCATTTCGTCACCAGCGCTTATGAAGAAAGCCATTGCTGCAACTATCTGCTTGCGACCGATCTGGAGATGTACACAGTCGAAGGCTTCGCTGCGACAAGCTGGTCGGGTGGCTACGGCGACTATGTGATGAAACCGGATCTTGCGACCCTGCGGCGGGTGCCCTGGCTGGAGGGAACCGCCATGGTGATCTGCGATGTTCTGGATCATCACACGCACAAGGAAGTTCCACATTCGCCGCGCGCGATGCTGAAAGCACAGGTCGCCCGTCTTGGCGAACTTGGCCTGACACCGATCATGGCGACCGAACTGGAGTTTTTCCTGTTCGAGAAGAGCTTCGACGAAATCCGCAAGGACGGGTTCCGCGATCTGGAGCCGATCTCCGGATATAACGAAGATTATCATATCCTGCAGACCACCAAGGAAGAAGACGTTCTGCGCCCCGTGCGCAACGGCCTTTACGGTGCAGGAATCCCGGTCGAGAACACCAAGGGTGAGGCGGAAACCGGGCAGGAAGAACTCAATATCAAATACGCTCCGGCTTTGGATACGGCCGAATACCATACGATTTCCAAGAATGCGGTGAAGGAGATCGCCTGGGCAAAGGGCAGGTCCGTATCCTTTCTTGCCAAATGGCGCAGCGACAAGGTCGGGTCCTCGTCTCACGTGCATCAGTCCCTGTTCGACAAGGATGGCAACAACGTGTTTTGTGACGACAGCGGCGAATACGGCATGTCGGAAACCATGCGCAACTACCTTGCCGGTCTAATCAAGTATGCGCCGGACTATACCTATTTTCTTGCGCCCTACATCAACAGTTACAAGCGGTTCCAGAAAGGCACTTTCGCGCCGACGAAAACCGTCTGGTCGATCGACAACCGTACGGCCGGTTTCCGTCTTTGTGGCGAAGGCACCAAGGCGCTTCGTGTTGAATGCCGGATCGGCGGATCCGATCTCAATCCCTATCTCGCGCTGGCGGTTCAGATCGCAGCCGGTCTGAAGGGAATTGAGGAAAAGCTTCCGCTTGATCCACCGACCACAGGCGACGTCTACGAGGCCAAGCAGGCACGGGAAATTCCGCAAACATTGCGGGATGCGCGCGAGACGATGCTGAAGTCGGAATTTCTGCGTGAAGCGTTTTCCGATGCGGTTGTTGATCATTACGCGCGTGCGGCCGAGTGGGAAATCGAGGAATTCGACCGGGCGGTCACGGACTATGAAGTCGCCCGTGGATTTGAACGGGCTTAGATCTGAAACGAGCCAACAACTTTCGACAAGCCGTCTGGGAAAAGGCGGTGATGAGAGGTCCCAAAATGTCAGATGTGATCAAATTGGTCTCACCGATCGATGGATCGGTTTATGCCGAGCGTCCTGCTCTTGACGAGGCTGCCGTCGACAAGGTGGTTTCGGCTGCGAAGACCGCCCAACCAGGGTGGGCGGCGCTGTCGATTGCCGAGCGTGTCGGCTATTGTGAAAAGGCTCTTGCCGCCCTGCAGGCGATGAATGACGAGGTGGTGCCTGAGATCGCCTGGCAGATGGGGCGTCCGGTTCGCTTTGGTGGTGAGCTGGGAGGTGTCGTCGAACGCACCGAATATTGTGCGTCGGTTGCCGAACAGGCTCTTGCAGACATAGAACGCACCGACAAGCCTGGCTTCAAACGTTTTCTGCGGCGCGCACCACTGGGTGTCGTCATGGTGATTGCGCCGTGGAACTACCCGTTCATGACCGCAATCAACACCATCATGCCGGCGCTGATGGCAGGTAATGTGATCGTGCTGAAACATGCCGCGCAAACGCTCGTGGTCGGAGAACGCCTTGCCAAGGCATTTGAAATTGCCGGTCTGCCGAAAGGCGTCTTCCAGAACATTGTGCTGACGCATGCGGGTACCGAAAAGCTTCTCGGTTCCGGACTGATCGATCATGTCAATTTCACCGGCTCCGTGGCTGGCGGCCGGGCGATCGAAAAGGCGCTGGCGGGTACATTTGCAACGCTTGGTCTTGAGCTTGGCGGCAAGGACCCGGCGTATGTGCGTGCCGATGCGGATCTCGACTATGCCGTTGCCAATCTGGTGGACGGCGCATTTTACAATGCCGGTCAGTGCTGCTGCGGCATCGAACGGGTTTATGTGCATGAAAGCCTGTTTGACCGGTTTGTCGACGGGTTTGTCGATTTGACAAGCCAGTACCAGCTCGGCAATCCGCTGGATGAGGCCACAACACTCGGCCCGATGGCGCAGACCCGCTTTGCCGATTGGGTACGCGAACAGACCGGCGAAGCCCTGCGCAAG
>NZ_JAILWL010000540.1 GCF_025698965.1 Roseibium sp. | reverse complement strand
AGCAGCGCCGCGTCGCGTGTTAAAAATCCTGCCTGGAGCTCGGTGCCTATGCGAACAGATCGCCCATGTCAGACAACAGGGCATCCCGGCCTTGGAAGATCCTGGAAAATCCGGCTTTTAAGCTTGGCGCCGGGCATTTTACATTTTCGCATTTGCGTGTGGCATCACGCCTGTTCGTCCAGTTCGCCCAATGCGCAGGGCAAAACGACGTGTTGCTTCTAGTGGCCGGCTCCCCTCAGAAACAAGCCAACGACCTGGGCAACGCTTTTTTCGATCACCTTGCTTGTGAATTTTTTCGCCGACAGCACGGCCGCAAGATGTATATCGCCGCGAACGGCTCCCAAAAACTGCTCAGCAGCAATTTGCGGATCGTCGACATCAAGATTTCCGATGACCTTCTGCTCACGAAAAAACGCGGCAAGATGATGGCTCGCCCGGCTCGGACCGTTTTCGAAAAAGGTGCGAGCCAACTCAGGGAAATGTGGAGCTTCGGAGACCATGGCACGGTAAAGGGCAAGGCCGTCCGGTGACAGGAGTGCCGACAGATAGTCCTTTCCCATCCTGTTAAGCGCGTCCTGCAAATCACTGTCGCCGAGTGAAGGTTGCAGTGCTGCAAGAACCCGGTCCGAGACACGTGAAACAATGGCTTCGAACAATGCTTCCTTGCTCGGAAAATGATTGTAGAGCGTTCGTTTGGAGCCTCCAAGCCGCGCGTGAACCTGATCCATACTGGCCCGACCGTAACCTTCCTTCAGGAACAACTCGGTTGCGATTGCGAGAATTTCTTCCCGCTTTTTCGCCTGCCTTCGCTCGTGCCCGCTTAACGCCATACCCAACGATCTTTACCTCGGTCTGATTGTGACTTGAAATGTACGATACTGTACCGTATCTGTAAAGGGTACGCACTCGTACCATTAAGAACGGAGAACAGGCATGCTTACGTCAGCACCGAACAAATCGCTGGAATGGATAAACCTGACCTTGGGCGCTGCTTTGGTCGCGGCGACCCTTGTCACAGGTTTCGCAGCGGACTCGGCAGCCACCTGGAATGCCTATGTAAGCGGAACGGTCATTGTCATCTGTGCAACGATTGCATTGACGAAATATGGCGATTGGGTCGAGTGGACAAATGTAGCCGCTGGCGGCTGGCTCCTGATCGCACCATTCGTTCTCGGCTTCGCCTCCAATGCACCGGTCCTGTGGATTCATGTGTTGATCGGACTGGCAGTCGCAATTCTCGCCGGGACGCAACTTGTCAATTGCCGAAACAACAAGACCGCCTGACCGGCACATGAGTAACCCTCACAAGATCCCGGCGATACGTGCCTCCCCGCAACGGCGCCGGATCGGGAACGCACCACGGCTTGTCCCGCCGTGGTGCGTTTCATGAACCGACAATAGGGCAGACAGGAAGCAGGCATGTTCAGGATATTGAAACGGCTCACGAAATGGACGTTTGCGTTCTTGATACTGACCGCTGTCGGTCTTTTGGCTCTATTTTTCGGTCGTGACTATTGGACGAACGGGCGTTTCCTCGAAGTCACCGACAACGCCTATGTGCGGAGCGACATTGTTGCCATAGCCCCGAAGGTTCCAGGCTACATCATCGAGGTTTCTGTCAGAGACAATCAACCGGTCCAGGCAGGCGACATTCTGTTCCGTATTGACCGTGAAGATCATGAAGCAAGACTGGCGCAAAGCAGTGCGAGCCTGCGGGCGGCCCGCGCAGCAAAGGTCAGCCTCGCCAAAGAACGCAAGTTACAACAGGCTTTGATCGAAGAGGCAAAAGCCGGGTTGGCAGCGGCCAAAGCTGAAGCGACCCGAACAAGGCGCGATCGAAAACGCGCAGACAACCTTGTCAACAAAGGCTGGGCAACTGAGCAACGTCACGATACGGCCGTCGCACTTCAGGTGCGTGCCCAGGCAGCGGTTGACCAGGCTCAGGCCAGACTTGCCGCACGTGAACAGCGCCTCGCTGTCATCGACACGGAAACGGTTCGTCTCGAAGCATCGATTGAACAGGCTTTCGCTCAGCTGAAACTTGCCGAAATTGCCTTGAACAATACAGTTGTACGGGCTCCCCTGTCAGGCATTGTCGGCAACAGACATGTTGAAGTCGGCCACTATGCGCAGCCTGGCGCGCCGCTTCTTTCGCTCGTTGCCACCGACCATATCTGGGTTGTCGCAAATTTCAAGGAAACGCAGCTCAGCCGCATTGAACCGGGCCAGAAGGTAAAAATACAAGTCGACACCTTTGGCGACAGGGAAATTTCAGGGCTGGTTGACAGCCTTGCTCCGGCAAGCGGCGCCGAATTCAGCCTGTTGCCCCCCGACAATGCAACAGGAAATTTCGTCCGGGTTGTCCAGAGAATTCCCGTGAAGATCCTGCTCGATAAGGAAAGCACAGCGCCGGATACTCTGCGCCCCGGAATGTCGGCCAGAGTCGCGGTCAGAACCGGAGGTACCCCTGAAGCGCCTTTAGCTTCTTTGTTCGAAATCGCACGGACACTGGTCGCTGAAATTCGGGATGCTCCGCAGGAGTTGGCCAGATGAAAGCCCAATCGTCGCAGGGTATGAGCGCTGACATCTCGGAACGAATTTCACTCGAACGCCCCCCGGCATCAGATGCTTTTATCTCGATTGTTCTTGCACCGGATAAGGAAAATGTATCTGTCGCAAAAACCGCTTTCGCCAGATGGATAATTTTGTCCGGCCTCACTCTTGCGGTTTTCATGGACGCGCTTAACGGGACAATTTTCAGCATCGCGCGTCCCCAGATCATGGGTGCGGTCTCGGCAACTCCGGACGAAGTATCCTGGATCAATCTCGGATATCTGATCGCAAAAGTCGCCTTTTTACTGGCTGCCGCCTGGTTGGTAGACCGGTTTGGCGAAACTCCAAACCTTTTCTGGTCCGTTTCTCTGGTTGCGATGGCGTCGATCCCATGCGCCATGAATGTCGAACTTGAAGCCTTTGTCTTTGCCAGGGTCGCACAGGGAGCAGCCGGCGCCGTCCTGCTCGTTTCAGCGCAGGCAATCCTTTTTCGTCTGTTTCGCAAACAACAGCAGGGCGTGATCCAGGCATTCTATGCTTTGGGCGTCGTTATGGCACCGACCACGCTGGCGCCGGCCGTACAGGGCTGGTTTACGGACCAGTTTTCCTGGACCTGGACATTCTGGCTGAACCTGCTGATTTGTGCAGTGGTAATGCTGTTCCTGATACCGTATCGGTCGTGCCTTCCCCGGACCTCCCGCAAGTGCCCACAATTCGACTGGATCGGCTTCATGTTGATTGGCCTGGCAGCTGCATCGCTTGTTTATGTGTGCCTGGAGGGACCGCGCTGGAACTGGTTCGATGATGGACATATCCTGCTTTGGACGTCCATCGGGCTTGGGGCGCTTGCCTTGGTCATTTTCTGGCGCGTATTGGGGCAAAACAGGTCGCAAATCTTTGAACGCCAGGTCTTTACCAACGCCCAATTTGCGTTTGGCTTTCTGGTCAGTTTCATCGCAGGTTTTGCACTGTTCGGCAGTGCATTTCTCTTCCCCGCATTCGCCCTTGGTGTTCTGCGCATGCCACCCCAGGACGCCGGTTTCCTGCTTTTGCCGTCCAGCCTGTCTGTTGGAAGCGGACTTCTGGCCGCCGGCGCATTGGTAACCTGGAAGAACGTCAATCCATTCAAGTTTGTCCCGCTCGGTGTCGTGCTGGTGATGACGGCTATGTGGATGTTATCCTGGTCAAGCCTCGAGAGCGGAGGACATGATCTTTGGCTTGGTTTGCTCTTGCGAGGTTTCGGGCTCGGCTTCCTTTTTCTTGCGGTCACGTTGATCGCGCTTGATCGGCTGAACAACAGGCATCTTGCCTCAGGTATAGGTCTATTCAATTTCGGCCGTCAGATGGGGGGCATAATCGGAATTTCGTTTCTGAGTACCTATCTAAACAATCAGGTTGCGCTCAATAGAAGGATCCTGATCGAAAACATCAATCCGGCAAACCTGCCGTTCCGGGAACGACAGGGCATTTTGGCGCAGGCCCTTCAAAACCACGGACTTAATCCCGGCTCTGTGGTCGAAGGCACGGCGACACTCATTCAAAAGACGATCCAGGCACAGGTTGCCGCACTGTCTTTCAACGAAGCCTTCTTTTCGCTGGTTTTGCTC
>NZ_JAILWL010000054.1 GCF_025698965.1 Roseibium sp. | reverse complement strand
TTTGAAGGGCATGTCCGCCTCTGTCGGTTTTAATTCGAGACCGGCTTTACCGCTCTGCCCGACTGCGAGCTAACGGTCTATTTACCTTGCCTGTCAAAAGTCCCGGTCATCCACCGATTGGCGACCGGAAAGAAAGCTCTGATTAAGGCTCCTGGTGCAATGTCGCAAGAGTATTTCAATCAGGTATACTCCCGTGTTCAGATTTCCCGTTATCCGTTTCAAACTCCCGCTTGGCATTCAAAAGCGGATTGACCAGCATTATCTTGATGCTTCCCTGAGCCGTGTTCTACCGCTGATCGCGCTGATGACTTTCGGTATTCTGGTCGGGCTGGTATTCAATACCGGTGTTGGCCACCCCTACGACAAGATCATTCATATCGGCTTTTTTGCCCTGTTGACCCTGTCCATCCACGCGTTGTTCTGCTGCCGCCTGCGAATTTCCGCAATCGTCGCCTTCAGCATGGGTCTGGTAGGTGAGATCGTACAAGGTTTCATACCGCATCATGAAATGTCACTTCAGGATGCAGTCGCAAACGGTGTCGGAGTCGCATTGATCGTGGCGTTGATCGCGCTGATCCGCTCCGAAACAAAACAAGCTCTCCTGGACGACCAGGAGGAGCTGCAATTGGGGGAAATGGGATTGCAACCGGTCCCGGTCCGTTACCTGTCCGGCGAAGCTCCGGATGAGTCCGGCTTACCTTCCGACAAGTAATCTTCCGGCAGGTCCAGCACCACGACACCGTCTGCCAATCTGATTTCCGGTACGAATTCCTTCGTGAACGGGACATAGAATGTCCTGCCGCGCTTCGGCCTGATTTCCAGAAGATCGCCTGCGCCGAAATCCTGAACCGCAACGATTTTGCCCATCGGCTTGCCGCTCTGGTCCTCAACGCTCAGGCCGTTCAGATCGGAATAATAGAATTCATCCTCGTCAGGCTCCGGGAGCTGGTCTCGGTCAACAAAGAGTTCGACCCCGTTCAGCTCTTCTGCCTGATTGCGGTCGCTGATCTCCTTGAATTTGGTGATCACGACCGTTTTCTGCACCCGCGCCCTGTCCACTTCAAAGGATCGGTTTCCGTCCTTGGTGGTCAAGACACCATAGTCGGTGAACGAAAGCGGGTCATCGCCGAACGGCTTGACCCGCACTTCCCCGCGAATGCCATGGGCCGCGCCGATCTTGGCCATCAGAACCTTCTGACTGTCTTTCGAACTCATGTCAGCGGAAGTCCTTTAAGCCTGTCCGGCGCGCCACAGATCATCATGCTTACTCGGCAGCAGCTTCTTCGGCAGCCGGCTCAGCAGCAGCAGCTGCTGCTTCTTCTTCAGCCAAACGCTTTGCTTCAACGCGTTCTTTCGCCTTGGCGCCCAGCTCGGCTTTTTTCGGGTTGTTGCGCGGCTCGCGCTTCAGCAGACCTGCTGCGTCGAGGAAACGGTGAACGCGGTCGGTCGGCTTTGCGCCGGTGTCGAGCCAGTACTGAATGCGCTCGACATTCAGCTGTACGCGGTCTTCGGAATCTTTCGGCAACATCGGGTTGTAGGTGCCAACCTTTTCGATGAAGCGTCCATCGCGCGGAGAGCGGATGTCAGCGATAACGATGCGGTAATACGGGCGCTTCTTGGAACCACCGCGTGCCAGGCGAATTTTCGTAGCCATTTTAAGTTTCTCCAGTTTTTCAGTTGCCGGTTTCCGCGGCAATGGCTTCATGGTGCCGGATCACTTCCCGAACGATGAAGTTCAGGAATTTCTCGGCAAAGTCAGGATCGAGATTGGCGTCGCCGGCAAGTTGCCGCAGCCGTTCGATCTGAATTTTCTCCCGCGCCGGATCGGCCGGCGGCAGGTCATTGGTCGCTTTCAGCACACCGACTTTCTGGGTGCACTTGAACCGTTCTGCGAGCATATGCACGAGTGCAGCATCGATATTGTCGATGGACGCTCTAAGGGCTTTCAGCTCAAGAAGCGCCTGGCTTTCGCCCAGCCGGGATTCCGCTTCACTCATCGTTTTTTGCCCTTGCCCACACCAGGTAACCCGGGAAGTTTCGGTCCGCCGAGACCCGGCAGACCCGGCATTCCTGGCGGCAAGCCGCCACCGCCGAGACCGCCCGCAAGTCCTCCGGGCAGACCTTTAGGCAATTCCATGCCGCCAGGAAGCTGACCCGACCTGGCCATTTCTTCCAGCTGCTTGGGATCCATGTCCGGCATTCCGCCACCCATGCCACCCATAAGCTTGCCCAACATGCCTTTTTTCTTGCCCATGGACTTCATCATGTCGGCCATCTGGCGGTGCATTTTAAGAAGCTTGTTGACCTCGGCCACCTGCACACCGGAACCGGCTGCAATGCGCTTTTTGCGGCTGGCCTTCAAAATCTCCGGCTTGCTGCGCTCGCCCGGTGTCATGGATTCGATGATCGCGACCTGGCGCTTGAACATCTTGTCGTCGATGTTGGCTGCCTCGATCTGCTTTTTCATTTTGCCGACACCCGGCAACATGCCCATCATGCCGGACATACCGCCCAGCTTTTCCATCTGTTTCAGCTGTTCGGCGAGATCATTCAGGTCGAAATGACCCTTCTGCATCTTCTTCGCCATCTTTGCGGCTTGTTCCGCGTCGATGGCTTCAGCCGCTTTTTCAACCAGCGAAACGATGTCGCCCATGCCGAGAATGCGATCGGCGATCCGTTTTGGATGAAAATCTTCCAGCGCGTCGGATTTTTCACCTGTACCGATCAGCTTGACCGGCTTGCCGGTAACAGCCTGCATGGAAAGGGCAGCACCGCCGCGGCCGTCACCATCCATACGGGTCAGCGCGATACCGGTGATGCCGACGCGTTCGTCGAAGCTTTGCGCCAGATTGACGGCATCCTGACCGGTCAGGGAATCCGCAACCAGCAGAATTTCATGCGGCTGCGCAGCGGCCTTGACGTCCGCCATTTCGACCATCAGCGGTTCGTCAATATGGATCCGGCCAGCGGTATCGAGCATCACAACGTCATAGCCGCCAAGCTTGGCAGCGGACATGGCCCGGTTGGCGATCTCGACCGGACCCTGCCCCTCGATGATCGGCAACGTGTCAATCTCGTTTTGCTCACCCAGAATCTTCAACTGTTCCTGAGCGGCCGGGCGACGCGTATCAAGAGACGCCATCAGAACCTTGCGCTTGTCGCGCTGGGTCATACGGCGTGCAATCTTGGCGGTCGTCGTGGTTTTACCGGAGCCCTGCAGACCAACCATCATGATCGCGACCGGCGCCGGTGCGTTCAGGTCGATCGGCTGTGCCTCTGCCCCGAGCATTTCCACAAGTTGATCGTGAACAATCTTGACGACCATCTGTCCCGGCGTCACGGACTTGACAACCTCGGCCCCAACGGCCCGATTGCGGACCTTGTCGGTGAAGGAGCGGACGATCGGCAGGGCGACGTCAGCCTCAATCAGCGCGCGGCGGATTTCGCGCATCGCTTCATTGACGTCGTTTTCCGACAATGCACCCCGGCCGGTGAGCTTGTCGAAAATTCCACTTAATCGATCGGACAGGCTTTCAAACATCAACTGGTCCTTAGGTCTTCATTCTCGGGATTTCTCCCGGTCCATATGGGCAACCAACTGTTCTGATCCAAACAGATTGACCCGCTCAAAGCAGTTTCGCACCCGAGGGCGCATCGCGCTGTCGGGTGTTAACCTCCGGGTTCTCTTTACACCTTTTCGGGTCCCGGTCGGCGGCTCAAATTGTCAGTCACTCGTATGGAGTCCGCGGGTCTATGCCTGAAACGGTGGCGAGAGTCAAGAATTCCGCGGAAATTCCGATCTGCTCATATCAGCATAGCGTGAATGCTTGCATTGTGCCTGAGGGTCGGATCATCATTTTCGCCGGGACGTATCATAGCGCGACGAAACTTCGTAATAGGTGTTGAAGCCGATCCTGTCCTTGAGCTCTTCAAAACTCATCAGGTTTGGGGTCCTGTCCTCATCGTTTTTGAGCTGCTCGAGTGTCTCGACCATTGCCTTCATGGCACTGGCCAGCAGCATCAACGGATAGACGGCAATCGAGTAGCCGATGTCCTGCAATTCAACTCGTGACAATTCAGGCGTTTCGCCGCCTTCGAGCATATTTGCCATTTTCGGCCCGGGCAGTTCCCGGCAGATGGTTTCCATGTCAGCAAGACTTCCGGGAGCTTCAACGAAAAGAATATCCGCGCCGAGTTCCTTGAACTTGGCAGCCCGCTCAATCGCTTCGCCAAGCCCGTGGTCGCGAAGAGCGTCGGTGCGTGCAAGAATGAGTATATCTGCACCTGCCTCTCTGGCATCGACGGCAGCGCGGATCCGGTCATAGGCTTCATCGCGAGACACAACGGCCTTGCCGGGTGTATGACCACAGCGCTTGGGCGCAACCTGATCCTCGATCATCAAGGCTGCGGCACCGGCCTTGGCAAATCCGGCAACTGTCCGGCGCACATTCATTGCATTGCCGTAACCCGTGTCCGCGTCCGCAATCACCGGAAGCGTCACGGCATCGGTAATGTCGCGAAACTGATCGACGACTTCTCCATAGGACATCAATCCGAGATCCGGCTGCCCTATTCTGGAAGCAGAAGCCGCGAATCCCGACATGAAAGTCAGGTCAAATCCTGCTTGCTCGATAAGCTTCGCCGACAGCGCATCGTGACAGCAGGGCATCACAAGGAGTTTGTCCCGGTTCAGCAGTGTTCTCAGGTTATCAGCCGGTGAGGCCATGGTTCGTCCTCAGAAATGGAAAGGAATGTAAAGCGCAAGATCGGTCCAGATATAGAGGATCGCAACCGATATCAGCATCAGGACCAGAAAAGGCAGAACACCCCGTGACACCTGCGACAGATTGGATTGCGCGACGGATTGAATGACATAAAGATTGAGCCCGACGAGGGGCGTGATCAATGCGCATTCGACCATCACCACCATGTAGACGCCGAACCATATCGGGTCGAAGCCCAGCGCCAGAGCCGCCGGCAACAAAACAGGCGTCATGATCAGAACCATGGAAAGAGCCTCGAAAACGAGCCCCATGATCAGAAGAACCACCGAGACCACCAATATGAAAGCAATCGGCGTGTCGATATTCTGGCTGATGAACATCGAGATTTCCTGCGGAATCCGATAGAGCGTGATCGCCTTACCGAACACTTTTGCCCCGGCGACGATCAACAGGACCGCAACTGTGGTCACCATGGAGTCAAAAGCAGCTTCCTTCAGTCCTTGCCAGGTCAGTGTTCTAAGCACGAGACCGGTGATCACCAGGGAAACGGCGAAGCCAACTGCTGCTGCTTCGGTAGGCGTCGCGACCCCTGTATAGATCACTCCGATCACGAAAGCTGCCAGAAAGACCGATGGCAATGCCCGGATTGAACTATCAAGCCGGTCCTTCATGCTCGCCGCCTGATCCACGGAATAGCCCCCGAACCAGCGGGCATAAATCATTGCAAATGCAATGAAAAACAGCACCAGCAGAATACCGGGACCAACACCTGCCAAAAACAGTGCACTCACTGACTGTTCGGTAACAAAGCCATAGACGATCATCGGGATTGATGGCGGAATGAGAATGCCCAGCGTTCCACCTGCGGCAACCAGACCATAAACGAACCGCCGTTCGTAGCCGCGTTGGATCATTTCAGGTATGGCGACAGTTCCGATCGTTGCCGCAGTTGCAACGGATGAACCTGATATCGCCGCAAATATGGCGCAGGACAGGATCGTTGCAACGGCAAGACCTCCGGGCCAGTGACCGACCCACGCATGAACCGCTGCAAACAGATCCTTACCGGCCCCGCCCTTGAGCAGAATATTCGACATAAGCAGAAATAACGGCACGGCCAACAGGATAAAACCGTCAAGCGTGGACAGGATCGCCTGTGGTGCCATCAGCGGCGAGAAGCCCCCGAAAATCAGCATTGCCAGACCGATACCGCCGAGGGCGAATGCCACCGGCACACGAATGAGCAGGAGCGCGAACAAAGACGCAAGTATGAGAAGGGTTGTCATGAAACAGACCTTCCTTCCCGGTTATCTCCCATGATGGAATTTACGAATTCTATAAGCGCCTGAATGAACAGAAGGGCAAAACCCAATGGTATTGCCAGTTCGGATACCCAGGTCGGCAGATCCAGCATGGAACCGGTTGTCCGGCCCCGTTCAAAGGAATCGAGAAAGATACCGCCCCCCTTCCAGACGACGATGGCGCTGAAAACAGCTATGACAATCATGGAAAGGGCTTGGCATACCATTTTGGCCCGAGCTGCCAGGCGCTCCGTCAGCGCATCCACGGCAATATGCCGGTTGGTCTTGAGCAACCACGGCATGGCGATCATGGTTCCCCAGATCAGACACAACTGGGACAGCTCCGCAGCCCAGATCGTCGGGGCAACGAACAGATAGCGCGCGGTCACTTCGTAGGTGAGCATGCAGCCGGCAAAAATAAACAGGATTGCAGCGCTCCAGGCGAATGCCTGCAGAACCTTGTTGAATGATTCCATTCTTTTACCAGCCAAACAGAAAGATCCGGTTTCGTATATCGTCCCAGACCCAGGTCAGGATGAAAGACAGCACGAGTGTGGTGAATTTGAAATTCGAAAACCACAATAGAAATACACACTTGCTGGTCACTCTCCCAAATCTGAAGTGTCTCGGAGCATCTCGGGCAATGAGTTGAACTTCAGATTCGGGTGATTTGAGCGACCTTTGTTTCTATCGGCCGCTCATGCTTGATTTCATCACCTGTTGTCGATCAGAGATTGTTCGCCGCATCAAGTACGGTTTCACCGAGTTTTCCTGCTTTTTCCTTGTAAGCGTCGTAGACAGGTTGGCTGACGGCTTTCCAGGAGGAAATCTCTTCTTCTGTCGGCAGGTAGACGGTCATGCCGTTTTCCTCGGCAGCGGCATAGGCATCTGCTTCGATTTCAGATACCCGGTCCCGGACATTGGCTTCCGCCTTGATGGCGGCGTCTTCGATGATTGCCCTGTGTTCTTCCGGCAGACTGTTCCAGAAATCCGTATTCACGACGACGATGAATTCGATATCCGCATGATTGGTCACAGTGATCGTATCCATGACCTCCCAGAGCTTTCTGGCTTTAACCCCGGAGACTCCGGTCATGCCGATATCGACTGTGCCACGTTGATAGGCAAGATATTGCTCCGATCCGGAAATCAACGTCGGTGCCCCACCGGCCGCAGTAACAAAATCGCCGACGGTCTTACCGAAGACACGTACTTTTTTGCCTTTCATGTCTTCCGGCGTCTTAATCGGTCCGTCCTTGGACAACATGATGGCGCCACCATAGGCCTGCCACCATAGCACCGTTGATCCGGTATCCATGATCGCTTCATCCAGCGGTCCACGAACCGGTGATCCGGGTGCAACGGCGTCACGGACCTTGTCTTCAGTGTCAAATAGGAATGGCTGGTAGAAGATATCGACAGCTGGAACATCGCCGACATACCGGGTCAGCGACACGACGCCCATCTCGATGGAACCCGATCCAACCGCCGCCGGAACTTCCTTGTCTTTGTACAACGTAGCGGAATCATAGATTTCAACGGCAATATCACCATTGGAATTCGTCTCCACTTCTTCCTTAAACAGAAGAAGGTTCTGACCCAAATGGCTGGTCAGCGGCAATTGCAGTGTTATGCGCAACGTGGTGTCAGCGGCGGTAGCGGTTCCTGCCGACAGGCCAATAGCCATCAGGGCGCCTAGTGCCCATGCAATCGGTTTCATGATTTCCTCCCAATTAGAACGGGCAGTTTTGCAAAGCGACAATTTGTGGTCAATACAGGAGAAACCCGGTAAAGACGACAATATGACGGACGTGCCCTGTCAGCGCGTCCACGGTTTGAAACAGAAGCTTCGCAATCAACGCATACCTCCACGATGCTGCTTGCACTTGCATTTTGGAATATGCACGCGGATAAAAGACACCGTCTTAACCTCGACTGCCATTCTGACAGCCGACCATCCGGATGCTCGGTTCATGAATTTTCGAGCCATTGCGTTGCCGATCGGGCGTTTGTTCGTGCTGATTTCTCTGCTGATGATCATTCCGGCCATCGCAGATGTGTTTGCATCAAACCTGGATTGGCAGGTTTTTCTGGTTTCTGCCGTCATACTCGGGACAACCGGAGGACTGACAGTCCTCACGTTTCGCGGACAAGGTCCGCCAAGTCAGTTCACCGAGGCAATCGTCTTCGTGAATGCCGCCTGGTTTGCATTTTCCATCGCTGGCGCGATCCCGTTTTACTTCAGTGACCTGAATATCAGCTTCACCGACGCTTTTTTTGAAACGGCTTCAGGTCTGACGACGACCGGATCTACTGTATTGACGGGTTTGGACAATTTTCCGCCCGGTATCCTTTTATGGCGCGCGCTGCTGCAATGGATCGGCGGTATTGGCGTGATCGCTATCGGCATCTGGCTGCTGCCTGGCCTGAGGGTTGGCGGGAGCCAGCTGTTCGCTCTGGAATCTTCAGAAAACACCGCCAAACCCTATGGCCGCACCTGGCCGTTCGTTCATAGGCTTCTGGCTCTCTATGGGGGTCTGACCCTGGCTTGCGCGACCCTTTACCTGCTTTGCGGCATGAACCTTTTCAACGCCGCAATACACGCAATGACCACAGTATCAACCGGTGGATTTTCCACGTCGGACCAGTCCTTTGGCCAATTTCCCGGCATCGCCGTTTATTGGGTAGCCATCATATTCATGTTCACATCGGCCGTTCCGTTTCTCTTCCTGATCCGGAGCATCGAATCAAGACGTTTCAAACGCGACATCCAAATCATCCTGCTCCTGTCCATTGTGACGGCAGCGTCTTTCGGCGTGTTCCATTTCGAACGCTACATCGTTCATGACACGCCTTTTCACATGTTCACGCTGGCCGTGTTCAATGTCGTCTCGGTCATCACGACGACCGGTTACGCGGCAAACGACTATCTGCAATTCGGTCCTGCCGTAATTGCGATTTTTTTCGTGCTGACATTTTTCGGGGGGTGCAGCGGCTCGACTTCAGGCGGCTTCAAAATGTTCCGGATCGCAATATTGGGAAACTACGTCCTATGTCTGTTGCGGCGAATGGTTCGCCCGCATCGCGTCCTGGAGCCCAGGTATCAAAACCGGGTTGTCTCCAACTCGGTGCTGGAAGGTGTTTTTGTTTTTGCCGTGCTTTACGCCGGCGCATTTGCCGGCTTTGCGGTCATCTACCTGTTTCTGGGCATGGATCTGGAGACGGCCCTGAGCGCATCCATTACCGCCCTCGCCAATGTGGGCCCGGGTGTTGGTGATACCATCGGCCCATCCGGGACA
This sequence comes from Roseibium sp., assembly GCF_025698965.1. Lineage (GTDB taxonomy): Bacteria > Pseudomonadota > Alphaproteobacteria > Rhizobiales > Stappiaceae > Roseibium. The sequence continues at coordinate 10,594 of NZ_JAILWL010000054.1, read as the reverse complement.
TTTCAAACTCTTTCGGACGCTGCCAAGTGGCTGCTTGCTATTGAAATGATCTTCGGGCGGCTTGAAATTCTTGCAGCCATTTTGCTGCTGACGCCGATTTTCTGGCGCGAGTAGGTGGGAAACGCAAAACCACCGCCGGCGTGACCGATCCGGCGGTGGTCTTGATCAGACGGCCTGGCTACTGTCGCAGCAAAAGGGGGGTCAGGCCATCCGAAGCCGAATTACGGCTGTACGGCAGCGAACTCATCTGCGTCCAGCAGGCTGTCCTGGTTCGCATCCGCTGCTTTGAAAAGATCCTCTGACATGGACGGATTGGCAGCTGTGATTTCTTCGTAGCTCACAAAACCGTCCTGATTGCTATCGACCGCCTCAAAAGACATGCCCTGTGCAAGAGCTGCTGTTGATGCGGTGAATGCGCCAAGGAGAAGAGCAGCGGTAAGACGTTTGGACATGATATGACCTCCAAGTTTGGTTTTTTGGTCTTTCTGTTCCGTCGATCTGCTGAACCCCTGCGACCCAGCGATCCGGAACGAGGAGGACTGTGCTGGGTGATCTCGTCTGCTAAAGGGCTGCTCTTGGGAAACGTCGCGGCAATGTTGTGGCTGACAAGTCAATTCAGCCCCAGGTCTGTCAAATTCACGTCAATATTTCCGGTTTTCGGCGGTTGTGAGGCCGATTTTTCGCCTTTTGCGTGTTATCCGCAGCCGCGTGCATAATATTCAGCCGCGAAGACCGAAAATCGCCGATCCAACCCTCACATGGGTCGCACCGAATCCAACCGCGGTATGATAATCCGACGACATACCCATCGACAGCTGGCTCAATCCATTTCTCTTGGCGATCTTTTCAAGCAGGGCAAAATGCTCCCCGGGGGCCTCTTCAACCGGCGGAATGCACATCAGGCCGATTATGTTGAGACCCGTGACTTCCCGGCATTCCCTGACAAAGGCGTCAACATCCATTGGAGCGATACCTGCCTTTTGCGGTTCTTCGCCGGTATTGATCTGAATGAAACAGGGAAGATCTCTCCCCTGCTTGGTCATTTCCGCTTTCAGCGCCTTGGCGATCTTCGGGCGATCCACGGTATGGATGACATCGAAGGTCGCTACTGCTTCCTTGGCCTTGTTGGACTGCAGGGGTCCGATAAGATGAAGTTCGATCCCCTCATATTCCGAACGCAACCCGGGCCATTTGCCCATGGCTTCCTGAACGCGGTTCTCTCCGAATACCCGCTGCCCCGCATCGAGCACGGGACGGATATCGTCAGCCTGAAAGGTTTTGGAAACTGCTATGAGTGTCACCGCCCCTTCACGCCGGCCATATTCGATTTCCGCCTCGCGGATATCGGTCTGAACTGACTTAAGACGGTCTGCTGCGGACACCATGCAATTTTCCTTCAGGTAGAAGAGTTCCTTTGACCTTCTCTCTTACGCCCGGCAAGCCCGCAATCTCAAGGCCCGTTGGCGGAACTGTGTTGGATCTTAATAACCAACCAATAGCTTTACGAATGCGGCATTGCGAAATAAACAGTCCTGTGACGGGTCAATTTTATCTCACATGTTGACCGCGGGCCGGAATTCTGGTGACAGTCCGGCAGTCAATCATTCAGGAAATCCGCCGGATCCGGCGGCAAGAACAAACGGCACATTTGATGGCAACGGAACGGTACAACGCGCGCGAAGTAGAAGCGCGCTGGCAGAAAGTCTGGAACGACAAGGACGTTTTCGTCACGCATAACGACGACCCACGTGAAAAATACTACGTCCTTGAGATGTTCCCCTATCCGTCCGGCCGCATTCACATGGGCCATGTGCGCAATTATGCCATGGGCGACGTCGTCGCCCGCTTCAAACGCGCCAGGGGTTTCAACGTCCTGCATCCGATGGGCTGGGACGCGTTCGGCATGCCGGCCGAAAACGCCGCGATGCAGAACAAGGTTCATCCGAAGGACTGGACCTACGAAAACATCGCCGCCATGCGCGACCAGCTCAAGATCATGGGTCTGTCCCTTGACTGGAGCCGGGAATTCGCAACCTGCGACGTGGAATACTATACCCAGCAGCAGCGCCTGTTTCTGGAGTTTCTGGACGCGGACCTGGTCTACCGGAAAAACGCCAAGGTCAACTGGGACCCGGTCGACATGACCGTTCTGGCGAACGAACAGGTGATCGACGGCCGCGGCTGGCGGTCCGGCGCGCTGGTTGAACAGCGCGAACTGACCCAGTGGTTCTTCAAGATATCCGACTATTCGGAAGACCTGCTGGAGGCGATCGACACCCTGGACCGCTGGCCGGACAAAGTGCGTCTGATGCAGAAAAACTGGATCGGACGTTCTGAAGGTCTGCGCGTTCGCTTCGCATTCAAGGATCCCGCACCAACCGGTGACAAGACACTGGAAATCTTCACGACACGCCCCGACACGCTGTACGGAGCGTCATTCATGGGCCTGTCCCCGGATCATCCGATTTCCGTGAAGCTTGCTGAAAGCAATCCGGAACTGAAAGAATTCATCGACGAATGTCGCAGGATCGGCACATCTGAAGAAGCCATTGAAAAAGCGGAGAAAAAAGGAATTGACACCGGTCTGCGTGTCAAACATCCGCTGGACGAAACCATTGAGCTGCCGGTTTATGTCGCCAACTTCATTTTGATGGATTACGGCACCGGTGCGATTTTCGCCTGTCCCGGTCACGATCAGCGCGATCTGGATTTTGCCCGCAAGTATGGCTTGCCGGTCAAACCCGTTGTGCTGCCAAAGGATGCCGATCCGGCAACCTTCGAGATTGCAGATGAAGCATTCACCGACGAAGGTACCATCTTCAATTCAGGTTTCATGGACGGAATGTCTATTGCCGATGCCAAACAAGCCGTCGCAAAGAAGCTGGAGGCAATCACGCTGGACGGTGCGCCCCAGGCTGAGCGTCAGGTAAACTATCGCCTGCGAGACTGGGGCATTTCCCGTCAACGCTACTGGGGTTGTCCCATCCCGGTGATCCATTGTGACGATTGCGGTGTCGTTCCGGAGAAAGACGAGAACCTGCCGGTTCAACTGCCGGACGACATCAACTTCGACAAACCGGGTAATCCGCTGGACCGTCACCCGACCTGGCGCGACACCACGTGCCCGAAATGCGGTAAACCGGCAAAGCGCGAAACCGACACCATGGACACATTCGTGGATTCATCCTGGTATTTCGCGCGCTTCACCGCTCCGGACTGTGACCGGCCGACAGATCCAAAAGCCGCAAATGGCTGGCTGGCGGTGGATCAATATATCGGCGGCATCGAACACGCGATCCTGCATCTGCTTTATTCGCGGTTCTTCACCCGTGCAATGCAGAAGGTTGGCGCACTGGACCTGAAGGAACCGTTCAAGGGACTGTTCACGCAAGGCATGGTCACCCACGAAACCTATCGGATCGGTGAAGGCGCCAACGGTCAATGGGTCTCCCCCGCCGAGGTCCGGATCGAGGATGTTGACGGCAACCGTCGGGCAACATTGCTGGAAACAGGCGAGAACGTTCAGATCGGTTCGATTGAAAAAATGTCGAAATCGAAGAAGAACACCGTCGATCCGACAGATATCATCGACACTTACGGCGCCGATACCGCTCGCTGGTTCATGCTGTCCGACAGTCCGCCGGAACGCGATGTGATCTGGACTGAAGATGGTGTTCAAGGTGCCTGGCGCTTTGTACAGCGTGTTTGGCGCCTCATCGGCGATATTGCCGAAAAGAGCGAACCGCGCAGTGGTTCTGCACCGGAGATATCCGGCAAGGCCCTCGAGCTGCGCCGTGTGAGCCACAAAACGCTGGCAGCGGTCTCCAACGATCTTGAGAATCTCGGCTTCAACCGCGCGGTTGCCAGACTCTATGAATTCGTCAACGCAATCAGTAAGATCGCCAATGACAGCATGGACGAGCCTGGCAGGGAATACGCGGTACGTGAAGCCGTCGATTATCTGGTTCAGATGATGGCACCGATGATGCCGCATCTGGCGGAGGAATGCTGGACGGTTCTCGGTCATGACAACCTGATTTCCGAGGCAAGCTGGCCAGTTGCCGATCCGGCGCTTCTGGTTGAAGATTCAGTCACTTATCCGATCCAGATCAATGGCAAACGGCGTGGTGAACTGGAAATTGCAAAAGAGGCTTCCAAAGACGAGGTCGAAGCAGCTACCTTGGCACTGGACTTCGTTCAGAAAGCGCTGAACGGAAACGCGCCGAAAAAACTCATCGTGGTGCCGCAGAGGATCGTGAATGTCGTTGTTTAACAGCATCTTCGAGAATAGGAGCACGCTTCGGCGTGTCACCCTTTGCATGAGCTTTGCTGCCGCTGTGATCGTGAGCGGATGCCAGGTACGTCCGCTTTACGGCACAAGCACAGGTGACTTCGGCTCCGCAACATCTCCGGTTGCCTCCGAACTGGCTGCGATTGACCTCGATTCAATCTCAAGCAAATACGCAAACGACGATGCGGCCCGTGTGCTTTACAACGAACTGACTTTCAGATTTGAAAGAGGTGCGGGTTCACCGGCGAAAAAATACCGCCTGAAAGTGCTGATGGATGTCAGCAGTTCAGCGGTCGGGATCGAGCAATTTGCGGATGTTCCATCAGCTTACACGACGACAATGAATTCCACATTCGTCTTGAGTGATCTCGAAACCGATGAAACGCTCATGACAGGCCGCTCATTCAAATCGGCTTCTTATGACTTCTCTGATCAGCGTTTTGCCAATACGCGAGCCTACAGGGACGCACAGGAGCGTGTCGCCAAATCGGTGGCTGACGACATTGCCGCGCGCATTTCAGGCTACTTCGCCAGTCAATCCTAAGCCGTAAAGCCGGGAAACGCTTGCCCATGGCCGTATTGAAAGCTGCGGAAATAGACCGGTTCGTCGCCAATCCGCCAGAAGCCGGCGGCGTTGTCCTGGTGTTCGGACCAGATACCGGACTCGTATCGGAACGAGCGACACGGCTGGTCACAAAAGCGTCTGAAGGCGACAGCGACCCCTTCAATCTGGTCAAGATCGATGCATCGGAAATCAGCTCGGATCCGAATCGACTGATTGACGAGGTTCTGACCGTTCCTCTCTTTGGCGGCCGCCGGATCATTTGGGTAAAGGATGCCAGCGGCAAGAACCTCAATCCGGCTCTTGAACCGGTTTTGAAACTTGATGACTGGCAGACGCTCGTCGTTCTGGAAGGCGGCGACATCAAAAAGGGTGTCGGTCTCAGAAAGCTGATTGAATCCCACAAACGAGCCGTGGCTCTCCCCTGTTACGCGGACAATGATCGCGGCATCGACCAACTGATCGACGAGGAAACCCGGGAATCCGGTCTGACGATCACGCGGGAGGCTCGCGCAGCCCTCCACAGCCTCCTCGGCGGCGACCGGATGGCCAGCCGGGGGGAACTCAAGAAGCTCTGCCTCTACGCGCTCGGCAAGGGCCGTATTGACAGCGAAGACATCGAGGCCATCATCGGAGATGCGTCTTCCTTTGAAATGTCGGAATTGATTGACGCGGCTGCCTCGGGCGATCTGGCAACGCTCGACCATGGCCTGGAGCGGCTGGCGGAAGCCGGGTCCAAGGCCTCGGTTATCGCCAACCAGGCCCTGAAACACTTCCAGCAGCTTCATCGGATGAGAATTGATATCGATCAGGGGAAAAGTGCCCAGCAGGTCATCGACGGCCAGCGGCCACCGATCTTTTTCAACCGAAAGCCCAAATTTTCCCAGCAGCTTCGCATATGGTCTCTGAGGGACCTGGAGCGCTCCATGGCCATCCTCAGCGAGGCAACGAGGATTTCCCGATTGAATGATCCTCTCGGCGTTCCAGTGCTGTCTGAGGCCCTCCTGAAGCTCGGTCGGGCGGCAAGGGCACGCAGCCAACGACGCTAACGTTTCAACAAGCGCCGGAATACAGAAAACCAGACCATCATTCAGGCCTGGTTTCCAATTTAAATATACATATCAATAGATTAACGCGTTTCAACGCCAAGCTTCTTGCAGATTTCGTCAAGCTGCTCCAACGACGTGTACTTGATCTTCAGATCCCCGGATTCCTTGCCCGGCTTGTGTCCGACAGACACTTTCAGACCAAGCGTATCGGTCAGGCGCTTCTCCAACGCTTTGGTATCTGCATCTTTCTGCGGTTTTTCCGTCGGGGTCTTTTCGCCTTTCAGCTTTGCCAGAGCATCCGGGTCCTGAGAAATCTTTTCAGCATCACGGACAGTCAGACCCTTTTCAACGATCAACTCGGCCAGGGCCGCTGGATCGTCCACGGTAATCAGCGCCCGCGCATGTCCGGCAGTCAAAAGACCTTCAGCCAGATAGTCCTTCACCGAATTCGGCAGTTTCAACAACCGCATTGTGTTTGCGACATGACTGCGGCTTTTTCCGATTACCTTTGCAAGTTCACCCTGACTGTAGCTGAACTCCGCCGTCAGTTGCTCGTACCCCATTGCTTCTTCAATCGGGTTGAGGTCCGCCCGCTGGACGTTTTCGATGATTGCAAGCTCAAGCGCTTCCTGATCCGTCACGTCCCGAATAATGATCGGGGCCTCATGAAGGCCAGCACGCTGCGCAGCACGCCAGCGCCGTTCACCGGCAATGATTTCAAACCGATCGTCTTTGCCGGCCGCCGGACGCACCAGAATGGGCTGAACGATGCCCTTGGCCTTGAGTGACTCCGACAAATCCGCCAGATCTTTCTCGGTAAAGGTTTTGCGCGGATTGCGCGGATTCGGCGTCAGGTGCTCAATCGGCACTCTTCTGGAATCACGAACGATCTTTTCTGGCGGAGCCACGGCCTCAGGAGCCGAATCTCCAATCAGCGCCGCCAGTCCTCGGCCCAAACGTTTGTTTTTGCCGTCTTTTTCCGCCATACCGCACCTTTTTCTTCTTATATTTCAATAATTTAGCTATGTGACGCGTCTATACGCTGCCCATCATAACGTTCGCATTTCAATTCGGAACCGATTCCAGTATCCAGCCTCAGTCAGGCCGCAACCCGTCGCAACTTGCGCTCACGCTGAATGATTTCGGACGCGAGGCGCAGATACGCCTGACTGCCTGCACATTTCAGATCATAAAGCAGTGCAGGCTTGCCATAGGAAGGTGCCTCGGAAATGCGGACATTCCGTGGAATGATGGTTTCATACACAGCGTCGCCCATTGTCTCTCGGACATCCGCCACCACCTGGCTGGAGAGATTGTTGCGGCTGTCATACATCGTCAGGACAATTCCGTGGATGCTGAGTTCTGAATTCAGGGCATTCTTGACCTGTTCAACGGTGCTCAGCAACTGGCTAAGACCTTCCAGTGCGAAGAACTCGCATTGCAACGGAACCAGAATGGAATGCGAAGCTGAAAGTGCGTTGATCGTCAAAAGGTTAAGTGACGGTGGGCAATCGATCAGCACGTAGGTGAAGCCGATTTCCTGGAACAACCGCGACTTGGTGAAACTATCGATTGCATTGCGCAACCGGAACGCCCGATCACTCGTGGAAGCAATCTCAAGTTCGAGGCCGAGAAGATCCATTGTCGACGGCGCCACCCACAGACGCTGGACCGCTGTTTCCCGAGTCGCCTCGGCAAGTGAACAATCGCCACTCAACACTTCATAGGTCGACAGACCGCGATCCCGGTGCTCGATTCCCAGGCCGGTCGAGGCGTTTCCCTGAGGATCGAGATCGACCACCAGAACCTTTTCCCCGATGGCTGCCAGGGCAGTTCCGAGATTGATGGCGGTGGTGGTTTTGCCAACCCCACCCTTTTGGTTTGCAAGCGACAAAACGCGAGGCGCTTCGGGAAGCATGCTCATTACCACGACACCTTCCTGGACTACTCCGGCCGGGCTGAGATATTCGAAAAAAGAAGCATCCGGCTCATTGGATCAACAAGACTTTCTTTTTCTATCAGATCAAAGTCCCAAGCGTCAGAGGCTTCGTTAACTTCTCTCTGAAAATCCTGACCTTTGTGGAAAACAGCCTTTGCACCCTGTGCTGTGAACGGCTTTGCCAGGGTGAAAAGATGGTTCAGTGATGCCAACGCACGTGCGGATACCGCATCGACAGGACCGTGTCGCCACTCTTTCGCAACCGATTCGATCCGGTCCGCATGTACCGTTCCCTTGGAGCCGGTTTCACGCAAAGCTGTTCTGAGAAACGCTGCCTTACGTTGGTTGCTTTCGATCATATGAACATGACCTTCCGGATCATCGGCGAGCAGGATTGCCGTGACGACACCCGGGAAACCTCCCCCACTGCCAATGTCCACCCATGTTTTCGCTTCCGGAAGAGTCCAGCATGTCTGCAGACTATCGACCACATGCCGGGTCCAGATATCCGGAATAGTGGACGGCGCGATCAGGTTTTGTGCGGGCTGCCACTTCAAAACGAGATCCACAAAAACCTGCAAACGATCCAACGTTTCACGTGAAACATCCCCAAACTTATGCACAACCTGTCCAGAGTTGTTCAACACAAACTGCTTTCCCATCAAGCAGCACCCTTCTGTGACTGGCGTTTTAAGTGAGACAGGATCAAGGTTAGTGCCGCCGGCGTTATTCCATCCATGCGCGAAGCCTGGCCGAGCGTTGCCGGCCGTATATCAATCAATTTCTGCTTCACTTCATTCGACAGGCCGATAATCGCTTCGTAATCGAAACCATCGGGGATTCGTAAGGCTTCGTCGCGCTTCAAGGCTTCGATATCGGCCATCTGCCGGTCCAGATAAACCGCATAAAGCGCATCAGTCGCCACCTGCTCCGCGATGTCCTTTTCGATCGTTGCCAGTTCCGGCCAAATCGCCGTCAATGATTCATAGGTCACATTGGGATAGGATAGAAGGTCGAACGCGGAGCGACGGATACCGTCCTGATTCACAGGCAGCCCTTTTTTCTGAGCTTCGGAGGGCGTGACGGTCAGTCCGTTGAGAAGAGTTCGTGCTTCTGCAATTTTCGTCATCTTGCCTTCGAAGGCCAGACGACGCGTTTCGGAAACAAAACCACCTTCGATCCCAAGTGGTGTCAGACGCTGGTCCGCGTTGTCTGCCCTCAGGGACAATCGGTATTCTGCACGCGACGTGAACATCCGATATGGCTCTGTAATCCCTCTGGTCACCAGGTCGTCAATCATCACGCCGATATAGCCCTGAGACCGGTCGACCACAAACGGATCCTTGCCCCCAACCTGCAGGGCAGCATTCAAACCGGCGACCAGCCCCTGCGCCCCGGCTTCTTCATATCCGGTAGTTCCATTAATCTGGCCTGCGAGATAGAGACCGGGACAGCGCTTTGTCTCCAGCGTGGGCCGAAGTTCTCTCGGATCAACATGATCATATTCAATGGCGTAACCAGGCTGGATGACTTCCACATCCTCAAGACCGGGGATGGTTTTCAAAAATGCCAGCTGGGCATCTTCCGGCAACGACGTCGAGATCCCGTTCGGATAGACGGTGTGATCGTCCAAACCTTCCGGTTCCAGGAAAATCTGATGTCCATCCCGATCACCAAATCGGACGATCTTGTCTTCGATCGACGGGCAGTAACGAGGGCCACGGCCTTTAATCTCACCGGAATACATTGCAGAGCGGGACAGGTTGTCCCGGATGATTTGATGAGTTTCCGGTGTCGTTCGCGTGATATGACATGGAATCTGAGGCGTTTCGATCTTGTCTGTCAAAGTCGAAAACGGAATTGGCTCCTCGTCGCCAGGCTGCTCGTCCAGCCGGTCCCAGTGAATCGTGCGTCCGTCAAGACGGGCCGGTGTCCCGGTTTTCAGGCGACCAAGCTCAAAGCCGATTTCTTCAAGAGAGTCAGAGAGGCCCAATGCCGGCGCCTCGCCGGAGCGTCCGGCAGGGGTCTTCCTGTCGCCAATGTGAATGAGCCCGCGTAGAAAGGTCCCGCTGGTCAGCACAATTGCGTTGCAGGAAACTGTTCGACCGTCGGAAAGCTTCAGACCGGAAACGCTCCGGTTTTCTCTATCTAAGGAAAAGAGGATCTTGTCCGCCTCTCCCTCAACGACGGTCAGACCCACAATCCCGGCGATCTCTTTCTGCATCGCTTCCCGATAAAGCCTTCGGTCTGCTTGCGCACGAGGACCCCGAACCGCAGGCCCCTTGCGGCGGTTGAGCATGCGAAACTGGATACCGCCCTTGTCGGCGACCCGCCCCATGAGACCATCGAGCGCATCGATCTCCCGAACGAGATGCCCTTTCCCGAGACCACCAATGGCCGGGTTACAGGACATCACGCCGATGGTTTCGAACTTATGGGTCACAAGTGCCGTTGACGCCCCAGCACGCGCGGAAGCCGCCGCAGCTTCACATCCTGCGTGCCCGCCTCCGATCACGACAACATCGAATTTCAATTCCTGATCGCTCATTCTCTCACCGCTTACGCAGGCACATCAGCAATGCATCAGCCACCCGGCAACATCCAGATCAATTTTCGGGATCGGTTCCTGGCACTCGCACCAGGTTATCACAGGCCGACATACCGGCACATGGTCGCGAGACTTATACGGCGAGAGAAACGTCAGGTCAAAGCTGAATTCCGAACCAAAGTTCAGTTGGACAGACACCATCTCG
>NZ_JAILWL010000539.1 GCF_025698965.1 Roseibium sp. | reverse complement strand
GACTCAGTCTGCATTGCGATTTTGAAGTTCAGGCACTTTCAAATCCCGAATTAGGCCTAACATGCCTGAGTGGCTGGTGAGCATGGTAAGTAATTTTAAAGCCGGAGACGTGTCGGCCGTTCAGAATCGGCAGAAGAGATGTTCGAAGTCTTTTCTCAGGATCTTGAGCAGGTTGCTAAAAAAGTTCAGCAAATCCCTAATTCTTTGCCTTCGAAAGCCGATCCGACGTTGACATTTCAAGGGGTAGGCTGTATTTCCGCGCGGTCCGAAAGGCTTTGTCTTTTCGGATCTACGCACCCGTGGGCATTCAGCCGGCGCCGTCTAGCTGGGTCCCTGTCGATCTGATCCGTCCGGATATCCGGATTGTGAGGATAAAGGAGGGCGCGTTTCCTTTTTAGAAAAACAACGCGAATTCAAAGGAAACCGCGATGTCAAAGCGCCACAGCGTTAAGTACAAAATTGACCGCCGGATGGGCGAAAACATCTGGGGTCGTCCGAAGAGCCCGGCCAACAAGCGTGAATACGGTCCTGGCCAGCACGGTCAGCGCCGTAAAGGCAAACTGTCCGACTTCGGTGTTCAGCTCCGCGCAAAGCAGAAGCTGAAAGGCTATTACGGCAACATTTCCGAAAAGCAGTTCCGCAAGGTCTATGCAGAAGCATCCCGTCTGAAAGGCGATACTTCTGAAAACCTGATCGGCCTGCTGGAGCGCCGTCTCGACGCAATCATCTACCGCGCCAAATTTGTCCCGACCGTGTTTGCTGCTCGTCAGTTCATCAACCACGGCCACATCAAGGTCAACGGCAAGCGCGTCAACATTCCGAGCTACCAGCTGCGTCCGGGTGACGTTGTTGAAGTTCGCGAACGGTCCAAGCAGCTCGCTTTGGTACTGGAAGCTACCCAGTCCGCCGAGCGTGATGTGCCGGATTACGTCGATGTCGACCACGGAAAACTGACCGCAACTTACACCCGCGTTCCGGGTTTCTCTGATGTGCCGTATCCGGTGCAGATGGAACCGAACCTGGTGGTCGAGTTCTATTCGCGGTAATTGACCGCCGAATACAGTTCTCGGAAGGGCCCGCCAATTGGCGGGCCCTTTCTTTTTGTTCGGCCTCGCCGAAACATCTCACCAGCAAGCCGGATGGCGACCGGTTCAGGCGTTTGTTTGTTGATGGTTAGCCGCATTCACCATTCGGCAATTGACCCGTCTTCATGCCGCCAGACCGGGTTGCGCCAGCGGTGGCCGGTCTTGGCCCGTTCCTTCACGTAGTCCTCGTCGATTTCCACGCCAAGGCCTGGGCCGTCGGGAATACTGACGAAGCCGTTTTCGTAGCGGAAAACATCCTTGTTTGAGATGTAATCGAGGATGTCGTTGGATGAATTGTAGTGAATGCCAAGCGACTGTTCTTGAATGAAGGCGTTGTGCGACACCGCGTCGACCTGAAGGCAGGCTGCAAGTGCAACGGGACCAAGAGGGCAGTGCGGCGCCAGCGCGACATCGTAGGCTTCTGCCATTGTCGCAATCTTCCGGCACTCCGTGATGCCACCGGCATGCGACAGGTCGGGCTGGATGACGTCGACATACCCATCCTGCAGCACGGACTTGAAATCCCAGCGTGAATAAAGGCGTTCGCCAAGGGCAATCGGTGTTGCAATATGATTGGCAATGTCCCTGAGGGCTTCCTTGTTCTCCGATAGGACCGGCTCCTCGATAAACATCAGGCGAAACTGCTCAAGTTCCTTCGCGAGAACCTTGGCCATCGGTTTTTGAACGCGACCATGAAAGTCGACGCCGATGCCGAGATCGTATCCGACCGCGTCGCGGATCGTCGCAATTGTCGCCACAGCCGCATCAATTTTTGCATTGCTGTCGACGATCTGCATTTCTTCGCAGCCGTTCAGTTTGATCGCCTTGAAACCACGTTTCATAACGTCCTTGGCATTTTGGGCTACATCGGCGGGACGGTCGCCACCAATCCAGGAATAGACCTTTATCTTTTCGCGGCATTTGCCACCAAGAAGTGCATGCACCGGCAGTCCCGCTGCCTTGCCCTTGATGTCCCAAAGGGCTTGGTCAATTCCGGAAATGGCAGACATGTGAATGCCACCACCTCGGTAAAACCCTCCCCGATACATGACATTCCAATGATCTTCGATCAGGAGTGGGTCCGTGCCGACAAGATAGTCGCTCAGTTCGTGTACCATGGCCTCAACCGCGAGCGCCTTGCCTTCCAGAACCGGTTCACCCCAACCTGTTACTCCTTCGTCTGTTTCTATTTTTAAAAAACACCAGCGTGGAGGAACGATGTAGGTGGTCAGTTTGGTGATCTTCATGTGACTAGGTCCGATAACTAACAGGTGGGGGCGGAGATCAGGGAACATTTCCTTGATCCTGCAACGGGAGGGGCTGGTTGAAATCGAAGAGCCTTAACCCGAAATTCGCGCACCGAGAGGAGAACTTTCGAACCTTTCAAACTCTTCAGCAAGCACTGAGTCTTTGGATCTTGCCCATAGAGGCAGCGGACGGTGTAGCTGCGGTGTGAGCAATCGCCTGGTTGCGGCTCCTGTTTTGGACAAGCGTCCGGAAATTGCAGAACGCGAAAGAAGCTCTCGAAGTGAGAATTCTCGCCATGACTAATCGCGGCGAGTGTGTGGTGCAAGAGGTGTTTGGTGTTTTGGAAAGAGATCGGAGGCGAATTCGTTCCGAGGTCGGTCGTGGGTGCTCTTCAAACTTGCCATTCAGCCGCAATTGCAGGTGCCAAGCCCAGTCACCGGAAAACGGTCTCGGTGCCATCGGTGTGTTGAATATGCACACATGCCGCTCCCGTCGCGTGTTTTGGACGGGTCAAAACAGATCCGCTCAGCAGGTGCTGAAACTCAAGCACCGTATAGGGGCGTTGCCACAACCATTCCCGGTTTTCGATCGCGTTGACGTCGGAATTGGGCTGTGTTTCATCGCACAGACCAACGAAATAGAGGTCAAAGCCGAGGTCCGTCACTGCCTGTCGTGACAGATAGCGCATTCCAAGGGCTTCCCGGCATTCAGTCAGGTCTGTCTCAATGTTGTCGGTGCGCAGCGTGATCAAGCCGATTTCCGCTCCACCGCCAAGTGGGGCCGTATTGTCTCCGGTCCTGGTTCGTGGATTGCCTTCAAAGCTGTGCTGGATCAGTTCGATTACATGCCCTTCCGGGTCCGCCAGATGACTCATGTAGGCAATGTCACGAAACTGGTGCGGTGTGGTGCTGGAGATACCCCGATCGGACAATTGCGCGTGGGCAAAATCCAGATCCGGCAAAGTTATGGCAATTTTCCAATATCGGTCCTGTTGACCCGGGTGATAATTGCCGGGTGCCGAGGCCTGTATCAGGTTCAACACCGCGCCATCTTTGCCATAACCAACGGCGACGGCATCATCCGCTTCGAGACGGTGCATTCCGAGAAACTCGCAATAAAATTGCGCCAACCCTTCAGGGTCATTCACATTCAGGGAAAGAGCGGAGATGCTCGCCTTGGTCATTGAATCAGCCTTGCACCTCAAATCTGTCTTCACGCAGCAGTGCGGTGCCGTCGTCTTGAAGCACCCAGTGTTCCTTGGTGATGATGCCATGCGTATTGTTCATGCTCCAGGACGCGGAAATGATGGCTTCCTTGTCATTGAGCACATCGACCTTGGCATCCTTGTAGGCTACATCAGCAAAGCCTTTTTCGATCAGATCGGCCCAAAAAGCCTGAATGGCGGCGCGCCCCTTGAACTCACCGAACGGCGTTGCCACCATGAGCGCGTCCTCCTCGTAACAGGCGGCACAGCCGGCGGCGTTGCCGGTGTTAAAAGCGGATTTCCAGTTCGACAATTTCTCAAGAGCGGCGGCTTCGATTTCTGTTGTCATGTCTTTGTCCCAACGGTTGAACTAAACTGGCCTCATATTTCTGCGTTTGTTTCGATGAAACAAGCTTGATTGTGCGGAATCTTTGTTTAGTATCATTGTACAATGTTGCCGAATTCAAACGATCTGCTGATCTTTCTGAGCGTTGCGGAAGCCCGCAGCATCACCGTTGCCGCACAGCAATGCGGTTTGACAAAATCTGCCGTAAGTCAGGCGCTCAAGCGCATCGAGGACGCAGTGGGGGCGAAAGTCCTGTTTCGTACTACCCGATCCATGTCTTTGACTGA
>NZ_JAILWL010000538.1 GCF_025698965.1 Roseibium sp. | reverse complement strand
CGCTCGTCTTCGGTCAAAACAACGATGCCAATATCCGGCTTGGATTCCCTGATGATATCGAGGCGGTTCTGGTTGAAGTCGCTGACGACACCATCGATGAAACCGGTCATGTCGGCCATCGTGCCACGCACCAGCTTCTGACGGTCGGGAGAAAGGGTCTCAAACCAGTCCGAACCGGCAACGACGGTGGTGACAAGCTCCTGCTCGCCGGCCCAGATCAGGTGGCTGGTGACTTCGTAGAACTTCATTTCCTCAATCGTCGGAATCGGATTGACCTGACCGTCCACCGCACCGAGCTGAAGAGCGCCGAAGACTTCGCCAAAAGGCAGCGGTGTCGGGCTTGCACACATGTTCTTGTAGGTTTCCAGAAGGATCGGCGACACCATGACACGCATCTTGAAGTTTGAAAAATCCTCCGGCGAGCGGATTTCACGGTTCGTGGTCCAGACCTGGGGGCCTTCTGAATACATGGTCAAGACTTCAAGACCACGCGTGCGAAAGTCCTCGTTCAAGGGGCCATATATAGTTTCCGAGCTGCTCAGGATATCTGAGATCGCTGCAGGGTCGGAGGGTAACAGGTAGGGCAGCAGGAAGACCTGGCTTTCCGGAACGATAGTACCCAGATTGCCGATGGAGACATTCGTGAACTGGATGACGTTGTCGGCAGCCTGTTCAACGGTTTGAGTCGGAGTTCCGAGCGTTCCCATCGGGTAGACGGTAACGGTCACATCACCATTGGTTGCAGTCTCGATGCGCTTTTTGAACTCCTGCGCGTAGGCATCCATGATCGAACCCGGGATCTCCTCAATCGCGAATTTCCAGTTCTCGGCCTGTGCGCCGAACGGAACCATGCCAAGCGTTGCCGCGAGCACTGTGGATTTCAATGTTGGAAATTTGAATTTCATGCTGGTTCTCCTCCCAGAGATTTTCAATGTGGAACTGGGTCGGCTGAGAACAGCACATTGTCTTCTATTAAAAAATATCGTTTATAAGATGCTTACATGAACAACTTTCATGTAATGAGATAAACGCGAGGAACGCTATGAAATTGCTCCGGAATACCTTGCTGGAGACCTTCGTGGCTGTCGTGGAGTGTGGCGGATTCAGCGATGCGCAGCATCGACTGGGGATCACGCAATCGGCGATCAGTTGCCGAATTCGCGACCTGGAAATCACGCTCGGCTACCGCGTCTGTGAGCGTGGCAGGGGTGGTTTTTGCCTGACTGAAAGAGGGAAGATTGCCTATGAAAAGGCACGAGACGTCTTGCGCAGGGTTCGCGACTTTGACAGCGAACTGACCGAGCTGCGGGACAACATCTCAGGCGACCTGCGCATTGGTATTGTCGATACGGTCAGCAGTCTGCCGGGTTTCCCGATGGTTCCGGCAATGCGGAAGTTCCTCAGCCGCAAAAACGAGGTCCAGCTGGAAATCGTGGTGGCGTCGCCAACAGATCTGACACAAGGATTGATCACCGGACTTCTGCATGTCGCGATTGCGCCTTTCAAGAACCAGGTCGCGGAGCTGAGCTACACCGAGCTGTGTACTGAGGTGCACAGTCTCTATTGCGGACGGGAGCATCCATTGTTCGACGCTCCGGCAGAAAGTGTTACAGCCGAAGTCCTACAGCGGTATCCGCTTTGCCGGCGCGCCTATGACCCGGGAACGGCGGCGCTTGCTTCAACGTCTTCTTCAAGTCCGGTCGTGGCCAATATGGAAGCCATGGCGATGATGATCGAGAGCGGCCACTATCTGGGTGCGTTGCCCGATCATTTTGCGCAAGCCTGGGTGCAAAAAGGCATGTTCAAGGAACTGACGCATGATGAGCTGCGCTGGACGTCGACCTTCTACATCGCAGTGAGACCGTCTCAGGCGCAGCGACGCGCAGTGGAGCTTTTCCTCCAGGACACGATGAGCGTGATGCACGAAGTTTGACGGAGGTTTGATCTGAAGAGGTTGGGCCAGCAACAAATCGGCGCCGGTATTTAGATCGTAGTGATTAGCGGTATTTGAAATTGCCGGGCAAACCTAGAAGAACTGCCGACTAGGAGGCATGGACGGATCGTGCGAAAATTGAGGCAGACGTAAAACCAATTCGGGCAGGTGAATGGAATCCTGGCGCTAATTGCCACGCCAATGCCTTTGACGCTTGCGGGAAGTTTTCAGAGGGTTGCCGACTGCAACGGGACTGAAGGCTGGTGTGGAGGTCGGCAACCGGGCTCATTTTGAAACTTCCTTGTCCGTAATTCATTTCGAAAGAAAGGATTTTACGCGATGCGCCTCTTGTTCTTGTTCCTGACGCTGTTGATCGGGTCAACCTTCATCCCGGCCCATGCCCAGTCGACAAGCGAGATGGATCTGCAACGCTGCATATGGGCGTGTCTCGCCAATTCCAAGGGAAACGACGACCCGGCTTACCATACATGTGTCAAGGAGTACTGCGTCGCGACGGAGCAGACCTCAGAGGACCCGATTCCTCGGCAATCGAAACCCGCGGACACTCAGACCATCTTGTTTGTGCAGAAAAGTCTCGCGGCTCTGGGGTTTGATCCGGGGCCTGCAGATGGTGTTTTTGGGCGGAAGACAGCCGCGGCCATCAAGGCATTTCAACGGGCACGCGGGTTGTCCCAGTCAGGTGTCATCGACGATGGTGTTGTTTCTGCGCTTCGCTCATCCGGAGAGCCCGGCCAGGCAGAGACCAGACCCGCAAATACGGGCAGCGCTGGCGCCGATCTCGACGTTGCGATTATCGAATACGGTGGAGATGGCCAAGCCGCGACCTGCGCAAGCAGCGTGGTGGCGGGTCTGAATTCGAAGGGAGACGGGTTTCTGGCCGTTAGGTCCGGACCGGGACCCGATTATCGGAAAATCGATGAGCTGCATAACGGTGATGTCGTTTATGCGTTTGATCAGAAGGGAGACTGGGTTGGTGTCGCCTACAACGATGCTTCGATTGACTGCGCATCGCAAACGACACGTCCCGTTCAGTCCGACTATCAGGGATGGGTGCATCGCAAATGGTTGAATGACCTTGCCGGGTAACATGCAGCAGGCTCGAGCTGAACTTCTCCGAGAGTGTTTAAGGCTTTGCCTCGCCAAAGTTGGATAGAATATCGGCTGTCGCCTCCAGCAACTTGTCGCATTCTTCAGAGGTGCCGATGGAAATCCGCAACCAGTTGTCGATGCGTGCCTGGTTGAAGTGACGGACGAGAATGCCGCGTGCGCGCAGCTCTGCAAGCAGGGTCTTTGCCGGCACGGTTTTGTGGGTGGCAAAGACGAAATTCGCGGCGGACGGTAGTATATTGAAACCCTGCGCACCTAGTTGCGTTGCCACCTTTTCCCTGTCGGCAATCACCTTCTTCCGTGTGGCGTCGAACCAGTCCCTGTCGGTCCAGGCCGCCAGTGCGCCTTCCAGGGAGAGACGGCCGATGGGATAGGAGTTGAAACTGTCTTTGACCCTGCGCAGCCCTTCGATGAGGTGAGGTTGTGCGATCGCAAACCCGACGCGCAATCCGGCAAGGCTCCGGGATTTTGAAAAAGTCTGAACAACCAAAAGATTGTCGTAGTGAGGCACAAGATCTACAGCGCTGTCGGCGCCGAAATCGACATAGGCCTCGTCGACAAGCACCACAACATCCGGGTTCTGCTCGAGGATCTGTTCGATCCTGGAAAGCGGCATGGCCATGCCGGTCGGGGCATTCGGATTGGCGATGACGACACCACCACAGGGAACGGCATAGTCCCGGGTGTCATATTCGAACGAGTCAGTAAGCGGGACCTTGGTGTGCTCGATTCCGTAAAGTTCGCAGTAGGTCTTGTAAAAACTGTAGGTGATGTCGGCGAAAAGAATTGATGCCTTGCCGGTGAAAAAGGCATTGAAGCCGTGAGCCAGTACTTCGTCGGATCCGTTGCCGACAAAAATGTGATCTGACCCGAGCTTCAAGGTGGACGCGATTGCGTTTTTCAGTTCAGCCGATTCTGGGTCGGGGTAAAGCCGGAGACGGTCGTCGGTCGCCTTGTTGATTGCTGCAAGCGCAGCCGGTGATGGCCCATAAGGGTTCTCATTCGTATTGAGCTTGGCGAAGACCTTGTCTTTGGGTTGTTCACCGGGCGTATAGGGGACAAGCCGGTCTACGATCGGGCTCCAGTATCTGCTCATCAACTTCGTCCTGCTGCGATTG
>NZ_JAILWL010000537.1 GCF_025698965.1 Roseibium sp. | reverse complement strand
CATCCTGGTTGGTGCGACGGCACCGGTCGGGTTCTTTGCCTATCCCGGCAAGCCATCGAAGCAGCACCCACCAGACGCTCAACTTCTGACATTGTCGCGCCCCGATCAGGATGCCTTTGCAGCCCTACAGGCTTTGACGGATGAACTGCAGGCACCGGACGCTGCGATCCCCGATGCCGGCCCCCGTCCCGAGGCCCCCTCCGGTGACGTCTCCCCTGAAGGGCTGGCGCAGGCAGTCGCGGCGCTGATGCCGGAAAACGCAATCATTTCCGACGAGAGCATTACCTATGGCCGCTCATTTTATGAGCACACATTTGCCGCGCCGGCACACGACTGGCTTCACCTGGTCGGAGGTGCCATCGGAGATGGCTTGCCCGTTGCAACCGGTGCGGCAATTGGCGCGAATAGCGAGCGACGTGTCATCAATCTTCAGGCCGACGGCTCTGCCATGTATTCGCTGCAGGCGCTTTGGACTCAGGCGCGCGAAAATCTGCCGTGCACGACGATCATCATTTCGAACCGGAAATACAACATTCTGATCGGTGAATATGAGAATGTCGGCGCCACCCCCGGCAAGACCGCGATGGATATGCTGGATCTCAGCAACCCTGACCTCGATTGGGTCAGCCTTGCCAACGGCATGGGTGTTGAAGGGGCTGTCGCAACCAATCTTGACGAGCTCTGCGATCTGATGCGGTCGAGCTTTGCACGAACGGGACCGTTTCTTATCGAGTTGCTGGTGTGACCGCTGGCGAGACGTCAGACAGTTTCGATTGTAGACAGCAATTCGGTGGGAAATCTCAGTTCGACCACCGTGCCTTTTCCCGGTTCTGAAAAAATGCTGGCCGTGCCGCCACTCTGGCGAACGAAGCCGTAGACAACGGCCAGCCCCAGTCCGGCACCACCGTCGTCGGTTTTCGTGGTGAAGTAGGGTTCGAATGCCTTGTCGACCTCTTCCCGGTTCATACCGACCCCCGCATCCTTGACCCTGAGAACGATGTCATTGCCCTGTTGACGGGTTTCCACGCCGACTTCACCACCTTCTGGCATCGCCGCGGCCGCATTGAGACATAGGTTCAACACCGATTGCTCAAGCAACTCGGGGTCAAGCAGCATGGCGGGCAGGTCACAGGCAAGGTCGAGTTTCAGAGTGCAATTTTCTCCAATTGCAATTTCCAGAATATCCGACATTCCACGCAGGACAGCGGAGATTTCAATCTTGCTTGAGTTGATCGGTTGCTGGCGGCCGATGGTCAACATGCTGCTGGAGAGCGAACGCCCCCTGTCGGCCGCCTTGCGGATACGGGCAATGTTGCGGGTTTGCTTTTCGCTGAACCCACCCTCTCGTTCCAGCAGACCAAGGCTGCCGGTGATAATACCAATCATGTTGCCAACTTCGTGTCTTAGCTGATGTGTATGTCGCATGATGCCATCGAGGCGCAACGACTTGGCCGCCTCCGCTTCCTGCCTGTCCAGTAACGTAACATCTCGCGCCAGAAGCACTACGCCGTCATCGCTTTGATGCGACAGTGAGATTTCGGTTACGGTGCCATTTTCGGATCGGTGGCGTACGGAGACGGGCTCGATCAACGGACGCGCATTTTCACCCCCGGGCAAGTCGTCGGTCCTGATCTCGGGGATCGGTTGAAGAAACTGAACCAGCGGCAATTTCCGGGCAGCACCCTTGTGCCCCATCAATTCAATCACTCTCCGGTTCATGGTGATCGGACGGCCCGCCGCATCGAAAATCGCGATCCCTTCATTCATGCTGCGAAACGTCGAACGGATGGTCCGGGCAGCCGCTTCAGCGGTTCGGCGCAGCCGCGTCACCCGGTCCACACTTTCCTTGAACGCCTTGAACGCCTGCTGAAGATCAAGAAGCTCAGTTTCATCTCCCTGATAGACCGGGGGACCAACGTCTTTTTGCCCCTTGGAAAGCGCGTTCATGCCGCTTGAAAGAGACATGATCCCTCTCGAAACCCGGATTGCGGATCGGATCGAAACAACAGCAATGGTCAAAACCAGCAGGGAGGCCAGTGCAACGATGATCAGAAGGTTTTGCAGTGTTTGGGATGTTGACTGAAAGTCCCTGTTCAGCGTGTCGGCAACAATGTCGGATTGCGTTTCCGTCGCAAGGGAAAGCTCACGGGCAACATCATGCAGCTTTGCGATTGACGAGCGAACCGCGAAAATCTCGAGTAGGTAGCTCGTCTGTCCCGCGAAAACCCTCTCATAGGGTTCCAACTCCGCTTCCATCAGGTTTTCTGCCGGTATCGAGCGCCCACCGGTCTCGGCCACATATCTTCGCCGCAGTTCACCCAACTGGAACAGACTTCCTGAACTCGACACCGAATGGACGATTGCATTCAGGCGCTGACGCAGCTGTTTCTGTCTTACGGTTTCACCCACTGCGATCTCGCCCAGCGCTGACGAAACACGTTCCTTGTATTGCTGCGCTGTCTCAGCCTTGTCGGCAAGAGCCAGGGTCTGCTCCCTGATCTGACCCAGAAGCTCAAAGATTTGTGCGTTTGCCGCCCGATAAGCTTCCTTGCCTGGCGGATACTCTGGCAGTGTCCGCAACAGTTCATCAACTTGCCCGACAAGTGCGCGGCTTTTGCTGGACACGCGGTATGGTGATGTCGCGTTCATCAGAAAAGGTGCACTGGAGACGAGATCCGACACCTGCCGGGAGACAAGCGATGCCTCGGCCAGGCTGGAATAGGCCTGCAGCCCATAAGCCGCAGTTTCCTCCTGTGCCTTCAACAGGCCGTAGATCGCGATTGCCGACAAGGCAAAGGCGACAACGCAAATCAGCACAATGGCTGCCGGTAGCCGGAAAGCGATGGAGGAAAGAACGGAGCGACTGATCATCACGGCCGCTCAGCCTGATCACGGTGAAGGATATAGCCCTTGCCGCGCCGTGTCTTGATATGACGTGGCAGATCCGGATTGCGCTCGATTTTCCGTCGCAATCGCAGAACCAGAACATCGACATTCCTGTCGATCAGCCGATCGGTTTCCGCGCCAAGTTGCTCCAGGATCTTTGTCCGGCTGACAGGCTCGTTTGGCGTTGCGGCGAGAATTTCCAGCAATGAGAACTCCGAAGACGTCAGCGTCTTGGATGGATCGGAGGTACAGATCGCCTTGCGATTGACCAGATCAATGACCCAATCGCCAAGCAGCATGGCGGACGATTCGTACTGAACCGCCGGCTGTTCCTTTTCACTCTTCAGCGCCGGGTGCAGACGTCGCAGGACCGCTTTGATCCGCGCCGTGAGTTCGATCGGTTCAAAGGGTTTGACCACATAGTCGTCTGCAGCCGTTTCCAGCCCCAGCACCCTTTCCGCAGCGCTGCCTGCCGCCGTCACCATGACGATACCGATATCCGTCTGGGACCGCAGCTTCTGCGCAAACACACGACCGGACATGCCGGGCAGATTGTGATCGACCAGAACCAGATGAAAAGGCTTCGCTGCCAGAATTCCAGCCGCCTCCTCGGCCGACCGGGCAGTTTGCGGCAGCCAGCCTTCTGCCTCTATTAGATCCGATATAAGCTCCGCCATATCCTGGTCATCTTCGACAATCAGGATATTGATGCCTTCGTTGAGCAATTTATCGTCCTCCCGGGCTGCATAATATGCATCGGCACCACTTTAGCAAAGTACTGATTTTTCTATAGTTTGTTACATTTGTAAGGTTTGTAATATTTGCAACTTATTTTCTGTACCCCCGAAATAACGGTAACCAAATTACAGTTGTGAAAGCGTGCGCATCTGCCATTGTGAAAGGGTTCCTGGAGCGCTGTCTCCGGGCCGGGAGGAAACATGAAACTTGTTGTGCCGCTTGCAGTGAGCACGGCCTTTGGGCTGAGTGCTGCACTTGCTGATGTTTCAGCGCAGGACCTGACCGTCCTTTGCGGTGTCGACGAGGCATGGTGCCAGACCATGGAAGCGGCCTTCGAGGATAAAACCGGCTTTGATGTTTCCATGAAACGGAAGAGCACGGGCGAAATCCTTGATCAAATTCGCGCCGAGAGTGCAGACCCGCAGACAGATGTCTGGTGGGGAGGGACCGGCGACACACACTTGCAGGCCGTCGCTGAAGATCTGCTGGAACCCTATCGGTCTTACAACGAGGATGATGCCCTTCCGTGGGCACAGAATTTCTACCTCATGTCAGGC
>NZ_JAILWL010000536.1 GCF_025698965.1 Roseibium sp. | reverse complement strand
CCTGGGAGAACGCATTCGCGACGTTCGGCAAGGTCCGGATGGTTTTGTTTATGTTCTGACCGACAGCGATGATGGTCAGTTGATCCGGCTGTTGCCACAGAAATGATCCCCGAACCCGCCGAAGGCATTTAATGAATTCAGGCAGTGTCGCTTGACATTTCATCTCCACCCTACGATATAGCGCCTGCAATCTCTGCCGCGTGAGCAGACTGAGCGCCCGGGAAGAAACGATAAACCGTTCCTGTGTGGCTGCGTACCGATTGCAAAGAACTTGAACCTAATGAGAGGTTCAACCAGTTCCCATGTCACGCAAGGGTCTGGCGGCAAAGAGCCTGCTGAATTCGAACAGGCTGCCGCAAACCAAAATCAAACTGCATTGGATGGCCAGTGCGGTACCCGAGCGTTTTGCGACGCTCGAACCCAAGGAATTTATTTTGACCGACTTTCAAAGCCTGGGACTTTCTGAAGGACTTTTGAGCGCAGTTTCCGAAAATGGTTACGATGCGCCAACGCCGATCCAGCTCAAATCAATACCGCTTATTCTGGATGGCCGCGACCTGATGGGCCTGGCTCAAACCGGAACCGGCAAGACCGCCGCATTCGGTTTGCCGCTGATCGACCGCCTGCTTGATGAAAACGTGAGACCGCAGCCAAAAGGCACGCGGGCGCTGATCCTGGCACCGACTCGCGAGTTGGTAAACCAGATCGCCAAGAACCTGATTTCCTTTCTGAAGAATACCCCCTTGCGAGTGACCTCTGTTGTTGGTGGTGTCTCGATCAACGGCCAGATCAAGCGTCTGACCAGGGGGACGGACATTCTTGTTGCGACGCCGGGCCGTTTGCTCGACCTGGTCGACCGGAAAGCCGTCGATCTCGGCACCGCCACCCACCTTGTTCTGGACGAAGCCGACCAGATGCTTGACCTTGGATTTATCCACGCTCTGCGGCGGATTGCCGGTCTGGTAAGGCAGGATCGTCAAACGCTGCTGTTCTCGGCAACCATGCCAAAGCAGATCAATGAGTTGGCGCAGTCTTATCTGAAAGACCCGGAACGCGTGGAAGTGGCGCCGGCGGGACGAACGGCTGACAAGGTTACCCAGTCTGTTCACTACATGGATCAAAAGACGAAGGGTGACTTTCTGCTAGCGCAGCTGCAGTCCAAGCCGGACGGCATGTCTCTTGTGTTCTGCCGGACCAAACACGGTGCGGAACGGCTCATGCGGAAACTGGCGCAAAACGGCGTTGCAGCAGGATCCATTCACGGCAACAAGAGTCAGAACCAGCGCGACAAGGCAATCCGCGACTTGCGTGAAGGCAGGATCAACGTGTTGGTGGCAACTGATGTGGCTGCGCGCGGCATTGATATTCCCGGCGTCAGCCACGTTTATAACTTCGAGCTGCCAGAGGTTGCCGAAGCCTATGTGCACCGGATCGGCCGTACGGCACGGGCCGGAGCGGAAGGTGAGGCCGTTGCCCTGTGCGCACCGGAGGAAATCGGCCTGTTTCGGCAGATTGAAAAACTTATCGGTATCGAGATTGCCGTGGCCAGTGGCGAAGTTCCACCGCTTTCGGCGGCTGCCGGACGCACCAAGCGCGGTGGAGGCAACCGGAACGGCAAACCGGGAGGCAACAAGAAGCCTTTCCGCAAACGGTCGTCTTCTGGTGACAATGACAATCGCTCTCAGGCAAAGCAGCAACGCCGTCGCCGGCCGAATAACCGCAAAAGTGCAGCTTAGGTCTCGCTTCGCCGGGTAATTTGGACGAAAAAAAGCACCGGGAAGTGGCCTTCCCGGTGCAAACCTTGTGGTCGATGGGTTCAGAGTGGAAGGCCGCTCTGAAGATTATTGTCAGATCCGCAAAGCCATTTCCGAAACCGCCGCGTTCCGTCAATGAATTTGCATTCTCCTTCCCCACAAGGCTTCCAACCGCAGTATGCGGTTCGATCTGCTACTTTTCCGGGGAAACACGGTTCGCCCATGTCAAATTTGCAGGTTGCGCCAAATATCTGCCGCATTCCAATCAAATTAGCCCCGTCAGAAGTAAACGTAGATTAACTCTCTTTGCCGCGCAAACATAATTGTGATCCAATAACGGCGTGTGTGGATAAGGGAAAAGTTTATTAAAATCAGATATTTATGATGTTCGTTGGCAAATTTGTTTGCGAGGTGTGACCAGTATTGGTTGCAGTGGCAGGTGATTAGGGGCGAGAAAACCTTATCTATCAAAGAATTGCGTGAATTATATACTTTTTCTATTGGTGTATAAAAAAATTTTATAAGTGAGGTTGGGGCGGTAAAATTCTGTTAGAGGGCTGTAATATAGTGTGAATTCTTTGCGATTTCTAACAGGGGCAAGAGCGCGACATGCCGCAAACACATGCCGAAGCCATGTGAAGCGCTCTATTGGCCGGTGACAGGTTGCATGCCGGATGACGCATTTCCAGCATTCTATAAGCGCGTTTTCTGGAGCCATAATAAAGTTTTATCATCGGCAATATTGGGTTGACCTTATCGTAACGTCACTGTATGTCCGCCGAATGTGAGGACATGGTTAATTGATTTTTGAAGACCACTGCCTCCAACAAGCCAGGCAAAAATCTGGAAATAAAGTGCACGTCGGCTCCATCGCGACCACCGACCCCATATAAATGCCCGCTTGGTTTTAGCGGCAACTTTCTTGTGGTGCGGACTGCATCGCACAGGTTTGCAGATGTGTGAATGTCTGCCGACCGTCGTGCGCTGCTGATAACCGCAACGGGCTGGCTCCAATTGCTTGCCTGATATGACCCATCGGCCGCAAGACAGCAGCACCGAGAAGGTTTCCTTTTCGGTGCTGCACTTTTTTTCAGCTTGAAGGTCAATGGGGCGTAGGTGTCGGGATATGACGCACACGAAGGCATCAAGTCACACTGAAAGACATCGTGTTGCTTGAGGCAGATGGGGTGATCACCGGACACATTCGGCGGCTCGTTGTTCGACCGCACCGGGCCTCACGAAAAAGCAGCCACACTGGTGAAAAGTGAGGCTGTTTTGTCTTTGTGGCGTTAAGAATGGCGTAGGTTATTACATGTTCGGGTAGTTCGGTCCGCCTGCGCCTTCCGGTACCGTCCAGGTGATGTTGCTGTTCGGATCCTTGATATCGCAGGTCTTGCAGTGAACGCAGTTCTGCGAGTTGATCTGGAAACGCGGTGCATCCTCACCTTCTTCAACCCATTCATAGACACCGGCCGGGCAATAGCGGTTGGACGGACCTGCAAATACATCGTGTTCGGATGTTTTCTGCAGCTGCTCGTCTTTCACCTTCAGATGGATCGGCTGGTCTTCTTCGTGGTTGGTGTTGGAAAGGAAGACAGACGACAGCTTGTCAAAAGAGACCACACCATCGGGCTTCGGATAATCGATCTTCTTGCAGTCTTTCGCAGGTTTCAGGGTTTCAGAATCCCGTTTACCGTGCTTCATCGTGCCGAAGAAGGAGAAGCCGAAGAGTTCATTGGTCCACATGTCCAGACCTCCCAGGCTGATGCCCAGCCAGGTGCCGAATTTGGACCAGAGCGGCTTGGCGTTGCGGACTTTCTTGAGGTCATCGCCAATCGGGCTGTCACGCCAGGCCGTATCGAAATTGGTTAGTTCAGTGTGGGCTTCGCCCCGTCCGATCGCTTCCATGACTTCTTCAGCTGCCATCATGCCGGACAGCATGGCGTTGTGAGAGCCTTTGATGCGCGGCACGTTCACCAGTCCGGCAGAGCAGCCCATCAACAGACCGCCCGGGAAGGACATCTTTGGCACGGACTGGTAACCGCCTTCGGTGATCGCACGTGCGCCATAGGAAATCCGCTTGCCGCCTTCAAAGGTTTCGCGGATGGCCGGATGGGTCTTGAAACGTTGGAATTCATCAAACGGGGACAGCCACGGATTCTCGTAATTGAGATGAACCACGAAACCGACGGCCACCTGATTGTCCTCAAGATGGTAGAGGAACGAGCCGCCACCGGTCTTGCCGTCCAGTGGCCAGCCGAAAGAGTGCTGAACGAGCCCCAGTTTGTGTTTTTCCGGGTCGATCTGCCAGAGTTCCTTGATGCCGATACCGAATTTGGGGACGTCGCTGTCCTTGTCCAACTGGTACTTTTCAATCAGCTGTTTTGCCAGGGAGCCCCGGGCGCCTTCGCCGATGAGCGTGTATTTTCCGCGCA
>NZ_JAILWL010000535.1 GCF_025698965.1 Roseibium sp. | reverse complement strand
ACATCCAACGACATGCCGACAGCAACGAAAAACAATCCCATCAACAAAGACCGGAACGGCTCTATATCCGCTTCCAGCGTGTGACGGAAACTGGATTCGGCAAGAAGAACCCCAGCCAGGAACGCTCCCAACGCCATTGATAGCCCGACGGAATGCATGATGCCGGCACTGCCAAGAGCAACCAGCAGCGCCGCAGTCAGCATCACTTCCCGCGCTCGGCTGGCGGCGAGAAACAGGAAAATCGGAGAAATAAGATAGCGTCCGGTAACCACAACCGCTGCAACTGCTGCGGTCACGAGCAGGATTTCGCTGACAATCTCCGTTGTGGTTGAAGGACCCTCCCCTGGCGCAAGTATGGCGACCATTGCGAGGAGCGGCACAATGGCGATGTCCTGAAGGAGCAAGATACCGAAGGCTCTTTGACCGTAGGCAGACGACAGCTGGCCGCGCTCCTGCAGGATTTGCAGCGCAAAGGCGGTTGAAGACAAAGCGAGACCGAATCCCGCGACCAACGCTGTCGAATTCGGCATGCCTGCAAGCCGTGCGACTGAGAAAAGGCACAATCCGGTGAAGACGACCTGGGCTGTTCCGAGACCGAAAATGTCGCGTTTCATGCGCCAGAGTTTTTGCGGGTCGAGTTCGAGGCCGATCACAAACAGCAGAAGAACAACCCCCAGTTCCGCGACGTGGAGCACATCTTCTCCCGACCCCAAAAGCTGAAGTCCGTGTGGCCCGATGGCCGCACCGGCTGCAAGATATCCGACCACCGAGCCAAGACCCAGCCGTTTGGCGATTGGCACTGCCACAACCGTGGCTGCAAGAAACACAATCGATTCAGCAAAAAACGGAGGCGCGCCCTCTGTGGCCATTCCCTCTCCTTTGCAACAAGCCCCATTTTCTCTTCTCACCTGGAAAAGAGAATTGATTCTATCTTATCAAAGAATAGCGCTCCAATACGGGACAATGCCAGCGAAGGCGAAGATGTGACCGCCTTTCCCGTTCAAATAACGAGATCTCTTCTGAACGTCGCGAATAATCGATAATTACAGGCTATGGATTGTCGATTTGTAGCCTGAGGCTACACAAGCTTCATGCGATGCACCCTTGCCAGGCGCATTTTCAAATCAGATCGTTTTCCTTCAGAAAGGCACTGAAGCTCTCAACCGTGGTGTAGACATGACCGGAGAGACCAGCCTCTTCGGCCCCTGACACATTTTCCGACTTGTCATCGACAAAGGCGGTTTCATCCGTCCGATAGCCGTATTTTTGGCAGATCAGGCGATAGACCTGCGGATCCGGTTTGCGCGACCTGAATTCTGCAGAGACGTGCGCCTTGTCACCGAAGATCTCGATCAATTCCGGAGCGCAGATTGGCAGGGATGCCTTCAGCATCATGCCATTGTTGGTCAGCATCGCCACATCCGCTTTCTGCTTGATCTGGCGAACCAACTCCAGGACTTTCGGTCTTGCCCGCATCATCCGACGCCGAATGTTGGCCCAGGTGCCGAAGTCTATGGGATAGTCGAGCAACTTGGCATACTGGGCGAGATACTCTTCCGCGGTACCCGGATTTCCCGCCTCAGCCTCGTTTTCGTGCGGCCCGCCCCATACCGCGGCATCGATTTCGGCAGCGGGACGGCCAGTCAGGTCTTGCAACAGCTTGAGGCGGACCTGATGGTCATAGTCGTAAAGCACTTCGTCCATATCGAAGACGACAAAACTTATCTTCGGCATCACAGCCCCCGTGGGCATGGAAATCAGACGGCGGTCCCGCCAATCGTCAGTTCATTGATGCGCATCGACGGCTGACCGACACCGACCGGAACGCCTTGACCCTGCTTGCCGCACGTACCCATGCCCGGATCGAGCTTCATGTCATTGCCGATCATGGTCACCCGCGTCAGCGCGTCCGGGCCATTGCCGATCAGCATCGCACCCTTGACCGGGGCGCCGACCTTGCCGTTTTCAACCCGGTAGGCTTCGGTGCAGGAAAACACAAATTTGCCCGAGGTAATGTCAACCTGACCGCCACCAAACGACACGGCATAGATGCCGTCCTTCACCGAAGAGAGAATTTCCTCCGGATCCTTGTCGCCGGACATCATCACCGTGTTGGTCATGCGCGGCATTGGAATATGAGCATACGATTGGCGCCGTCCGTTGCCGGTCGGCTCCATCCCCATCAGACGGGCATTCTGCCGGTCCTGCATGTAACCTTTCAAAATACCGTCTTCGATCAGAACCGTCCGGCTGGCCGGCGTGCCTTCATCGTCAACAGTCAGGGAGCCGCGCCGGTCCGGAATGGTGCCGTCATCGACAATGGTGACACCGGGCGCGGCGACCCGCTCTCCCATCAGGCCGGCAAAGGCAGAGGTCTTCTTGCGGTTGAAGTCACCTTCAAGCCCGTGGCCGACCGCTTCATGAAGGAGAATTCCCGGCCAACCCGAGCCAAGAACCACATCAAACGCGCCGGCAGGTGCCGGTACCGCTTCCAGATTGACCAGGGCCTGACGCAGGGCTTCATCAACCCCGCCTTGCCAATTCTCAGTGGTGATGAAACGTTCAAAGCCTTCCCGGCCACCGCAGCCGAAGGAGCCGCTCTCCTGGCGCTCGTCGGTTCCGGCAACAACGGAAATACTCATGCGTACCATTGGTCGGACATCGCGCACCAGATGACCATCTGCCCGTAGAATTTCGACCACCTGCCAGGAACCTGCAAGTGACGCAGAGACCTGACGGACACGCGGATCTTTCGCCCTGGCATAGGCATCGATCTCCTGCAGAAGCTTGACCTTGTCCTCAAAGCTTGGGCCACCAAGCGGGTTGGCATCGGTATAGAGGGAGAGGTTTGTGCGCGTCGGAGCGGCTGCATAGCTGCCGGAATAGCCCTTTTTGACAGCTCCAACCGCATCAGCTGCCCGCTTCAAGGCCCCTTCGGAGATGTCACCGGCATGTGCATAACCGGCAGCCTCACCCGCAACAGCCCTGAGGCCGAAACCCTGAGCCGTATCGTAATTGGCCCCTTTCAGGCGGCCATTGTCGAAAACAAGGCCTTCGGTCTGCCGGTATTCAACAAACAACTCACCATCGTCAGCCCCCGACAAAGCGTCTTGCGTGATCCGCTTTGCGGTTTCCAGTCCGAGGCCTGAAGATTCAATGAGATCGGTCGTCGAGAGGGTCATTTTCACGTCCTGATTACGCCCTTCATTTGAATGGGCTCAATTTCTCCGCCTGTACCGGCGCTAAATTCATTCGCTTCTTCCTCAACATAAGCCTTTTGTGCCGTATTTCACCTTAAAAGCTGGAAATTCCACTTGTGAAAAATTAAACCTGAATATAGTACTCAAGTTAATCAGCCCCCTACGGTCTGAACGTCAGCAGGGTCCCTCCTCGGCCTTGCCAGCTTCCTCTTTAAAGAAAAATCAAGAACAGCCGCAGTGGGCGCTCGCGGCTCTGAACGATTTGCGCATATGTCCAAGCCTCATCGACCAGAAACAGGTACGACCATAACTTCCTTTCATGCCAGGGCTGCCGCTCGGGGTGACGGTCTTCATCCGCGGCTTTTGGAAGCTCTTGCCAAATCGGGTTCGGTTTCGGGACCGCCTGCCCCCAACGAACAAAATGACAAGAATGTCGTCAGAATTGACTTCGGCAAACGCGTCTCAGTTTCCAGCTGCCGCCGGGAACTGGGAAAATGAAGTCGGTTCTCGTTGCCATGCATCTTGTCGCTTGTCAGCCTGATCTTCTGATTTGCGAGGATATGTCCGTAAATGCAAAACGCTGGTCAGATATCGAAACATGTCGCCAGGACCGGGATGCAGAAATGTACCGTTTGAAACTGGATTTGCCGGATTGGGCCATCGTCATGTCACGCTGCCGATATCTCATTGGCCGGGACCAGAGATCGCCACAGATTTTCTGACGACCGGGGTCAACTTGATCACGCAATGACTTGCCCGAATGGCTCAATTTGCCGTAAAAGAGGATCTTAGAACCGACAAAGCAAACAGACCAAATCCGGCGATCATGAACCGTTACGAAAATCCGCGCATTCCAAGCGAAGCCCGTGTCCGTTATCTGGACGGCGATTACCAGGTGGAGACACCAGGCACATTCGTACGGTGTTCAGTTACCGGAACGGCTATTCCGCTCGACGAGCTGAAATACTGGTCGGTTGAACGCCAGGAAGCCTATGTCGATGCAAAGGCGTC
>NZ_JAILWL010000534.1 GCF_025698965.1 Roseibium sp. | reverse complement strand
GTTGGGAATTTCCCGTCCCACACTCTACCGCAAGATCAAACTGTATGGTCTTGAAAGAGGTAAATAACCTGTTTGGTATCGCGCTTGCAGATCAAGAACAGATCGAAACTAAAACCTGTCAGGTGAAACCGCGTTGGAGGTTCACAGTGCCTGACAACGCAGCAATTTTGCTGTTTGAGAACCCGTTTTCAGCAATCCGGTAGTTTAATTTCCTCAAATATTGCAGAAACTTCCGGCAACAATCACGACACCCGCCTATGATGCCGCCGGAAATTTTCTCATGTTTCGGCTTATGGAACGATGACACCGCGCCCTGTAAAGCGGCGGTTCTTGAAATCATCGATTGCCATGTTGATGTTGTCGAGGGAGTATTCGGTGTAGTGCATCTTCACCAGGCCATCGGCATTCAATTCCATCAGCTCCACCAGCTCGGTGTAATCGCCGACAAGGCTGCCGCCAATCTTGATTTCATTGACGACAAGATCGACGGTTGGAACCTCGATTTGACCTCCATATCCGACCACGATCAGCTCTCCGCCCTGGCGCAGCAGTTTCCAGCAGATATTTTCCACGCCCAGCTCGCCGACAAAGTCAATCACCACCTGACTGCCGCCGCCTGTGACGTCTTTCACCTGTTCGATCAGATCCGGCCCGCCATCGAGCACAATGTCTGCACCCAGATCTCGCGCCAAAGCCTGGGCTCCTGGTTCGCGGTCGACCGCGATGATTCGAGCACCGCAAATATTTTTCAGACATTGAATGGCAATATGCCCCAGACCTCCGACGCCGAGCACAGTTACATAGGATCCGGGATGAACTAATCCTGCTGCCCGTTTAGCGGCACGGTAGGCGGTAATGCCTGCATCCGCCATCGGCGCCACTTCAAGCGGAGTGATATTGGTGTTCAGCTTGATGACCGAACTTTCGTTTGTCAGGAAGTATTCCGCAAACCCGCCATCCAGCCCAAGTCCGGGAAACTGTCCATGGTCGCAATACATATCGTGACCGTAGCGGCAGTTCAGACAGATCCCGCAACTTCTGTGCGGATGAACAATGACCGCGTCTCCGGGCTTGACGGATTTGACATTGCTGCCGACATCTTCCACCCATCCCGCGTTTTCGTGCCCCATAATGTATGGCAAGAGGCTCCCCTCGACATCCATTATGTCCTTCCAGACCCCTTCAATGATATGAAGATCGGTGCGGCACAATCCGGCAGCACCGACTTTGACGACAATTTCATCCGGTGCGTTGATTGTTGGAGCGGAGACATTCTCGATCTTGAGATCGACATTCATCTCCGGGTCATATTCATAAAGCCTTGCAGCCTTCATAACAGGTTCCTTTCTCAGGTAAGAGGATGAGTGGCGCAGACGGTGCCTGCGCCAAAGTGAGCCTTAGGGACGTCCCAGAAGTTCAGCCCCTCCGCCCAGCGCCGGACCCGCGGTGGGATCGGCTTCGCCCTCTTCGAGATCTCCAACCAGTGTCTCGGTCGTCAGGATCAACGTGGCCACCGAGGTCGCATTGACCAGCGCACTGGCCGTTACACGAACCGGGTCGATCACACCGGCAGCAAACATGTCCTGAAACTCGCCGACTGCTGCGTTAAACCCATGTCCTGGAACAGCCGACGTTACAGAAGCGACAACTGAGTCCGGATCTGCCCCGGCATTGCTGGCAATTCTTGCCACCGGCTGGGTGAGCACAGACCGGACCAGTTCCACTCCGGCCTTGATGTCGGCTTCATTTTCCGATGCAAGATCTTTCAGGACCCAATCGATTTGCGCCAGAGCTGTGCCACCGCCGGCAACTACACCGTCCTCTGAGGCGGCCCGGACAGCTGCCAGGGCGTCATCGATCAGCTGAATTTTGCGCTTTTGTTCAACCGGTGTGAATCCACCGGCGTAAATCACCGCAGTTCCACCCGTCAGTTTGGACAACCGCTCACGGAGCTTGTCCTGCTCGATATTTGGAGGGGCTGCTTCATACTGGCGCTGAATCTGGGAGCGTCGGGCAGCAATAAGGTTCGGCTCACCTTCCCCCTGAATAACGCTGGTCAAAGATGCGGAGACCTTGACCTTCTTCGCTCCGCCCAACTGTGCAAGCGTAACGTCCTCGATCCTTTTGCCAAGCTCTCGAGAGATGACTTCACCTCCGGTCAAAATGGCCAGGTCGTCCATCATTGCCGTACGCCAGTGCCCGTATTCCGGAGGATGAACAATCAGGTATTTCCCACGGCCGCTGTCTTCAAGCAGATCAACCACGACTTCCGGGGCGATTTCCTCCGCGATGATTAGAAGTGGCCGTCCCGCGTTTGCCGCAGTCTGGCGTGCTTTCTTCAGCACTTCCGGTTTCGGAATCTTGTGATCCGTCATCAATATCAGCGGGTTGTCGAGAACCGCTTCCATATTCTCCGGATCTGTCACCATGTGATGGGAAATATAGCCGCGATCAAAGGATATTCCTTCGATGATCTCCAGCGTGGTATCGACCGTTACACCAAAATCCGCGGTGATGATGCCGGTACGGCCCACACGTTCATAAGCATCAGCAACCAGTGCACCGAGCTCGGGATCAGACGCTGAAACACCTGCAACTGCCTTTAGGTACTCTGGATTTTCCTCGCAGGATCGGGAAGACTCGTCGAGTCCCTCAATAATTTTTGAAACCGCAAGTTCGATGCCTTTGCACAGATCGACGGGTTTTACGCCATTTGCAGTAATCGCAACACCTTTCTGGATCAATGCATTGGCAAGGACAATTGCCGTAGTCGTCCCATCTCCGGCAACCTCATTTGTCTGCATAGAGACTTCACGAACAACCTGGGCTCCCATGTTTTCAAACCGGTCGGACAATTCAATTTCCGATGCGATCGAAACGCCGTCCCGGGAAACGATCGGAGTGCCTACCGGACGGTCGATCATCGCGTTCAGGCCTTTGGGGCCAAGTGTCGGTTCTACGGCTGCGGCCAGTTTCGCGACACCTTTTGCAAGTGCAGCGCGAGCGCTGCCGTTATGGATAAGTAGTTTGGCCATCATCTGTCTCCTTGAATTGGATACACTGCGGGCGGCACGCAGTTACATTCGGCTAGCGTCAAACGGAACCGGCGTTGCGGGGGGGAACACGCCCTTGAATGAAGTCGACAAGCGTCGGGCCGTTCGATCCGAACTCGACTTCCTTGTAGCGGCTTGATTGCAACCCGCGGCAAAGCGCACCGTTGAATTCCATGTTGATGCGAACGGAGCGCAGCTCGCTGAGGTGTTGGCGCAGGTTATCAGGTTCGATCCGATTTCCGGCCCAGGTCACAAAGACCGGGTCATATGGAGCGGAGGCGAGATTGCGCGAGACCAGCAAGGACCGATAGCGCGGCTTTTGCTTCTTCTCTTCTTCACCCTGGAACTCGATCAAATCGAATTCCGACAATTTCATCGAAACGATCTCTTCGGCAGAGTATCCAACTTGTTGCAACGCAAGCAGAACGGTTTCCTGCCGCCGGATGAAGGCCTTTTCGAGAAACTTGAGCTTGACGGCGTCCAGGTTTTCACCATTGCAGTACTCGGTAAAAACATCGTCGAAACTGCGGTCGCCGTTGACGCCGGCGTTGACCTTATCGTCAAAACAATGGTCCTTGAGCGTGACCGTCACCTCACGCACCCAACTCAAGCTGGCAATTTCCTGCTTGATGCCAAAGGCCATTAGAAAGGCGAAATTCGGTGAGCACCAGTAGGTAGGAAGTCGAAAATCGACTTCCACCCTTTCAGCATTGAAAACATCAACCCTTTCAACGAAACCCATGTCCGTAATGGGCTCGTCAAGTTCGGGATCCGACACATTTTCCAACTGCTCCCAGACCACCGACGCCAATTCAGACTGTTGAATTTCGTGAAACATGGGGTCACTCCGCTGCGATCTGAACTGGTGATGAGTTCAGCTGCTGGAGCTTGGCAGCAACGTCGATATTGTAGAGTTTCGCCGCATTCAGTCCGAGGATCTTCTCCTTGACTTCGTCCGTCAGCTGCACCCCGCTGCGTTCAGCAGATATGTCTTCGGGAATCTGATAGTTCCAGAACTGGTCCACAAGCCAGGCAGGTGTCCAGATCGCGTAATCGGACCCGAACAGGATCTTGTCCTCACCAACCCACCACAGAAGTTCGGAGATGACTTCTCCGAAGTAGCGCGGGCGTGAGTGGATGAAAGGCAACGCCACAGCAAG
>NZ_JAILWL010000533.1 GCF_025698965.1 Roseibium sp. | reverse complement strand
AGGGCCGGTTCACTCTGATTTTCCTGGCGGGTTCCGACGATCTTGAAGCCGGCAAAGCCAGTATGGCTCCCCTGCTCGAGCTGACATATAACTGGGATCCTGAAGAGTATGACGGCGGCCGCAATTTCGGGCACCTGGCATATGAAGTCGATGACATCTATGAATTCTGCGAAAACCTGCAGAAAAAAGGCGTGACCATAAACCGCCCTCCACGCGATGGACGCATGGCTTTCGTTCGTTCGCCGGACAACATTTCCTTTGAGCTTCTTCAGAAGGGTGAAGCTCTTGAAATCAAAGAACCTTGGGCTTCCATGCCAAATGTCGGCGAGTGGTAACGAAACCAGGTTTTCAACAAGCGCAAGCCCGGAAATCCGGGCTTGCAAAAAATTGTCTCAAAGGCTCTTGCGGGCAAGTCCATTCCCGCCTATAAGCCTCCCCACGACGCAGCCGCGTCGACCGCGCGCCCATCGTCTAGCGGTCTAGGACGCCGCCCTTTCACGGCGGAAACACGGGTTCGAGTCCCGTTGGGCGTGCCATTTTCTCTTTCCCGAAAATTGGCCTTTCGACGCGTTTTACGCTGCTAATGCTGCCGCTCTAAGTGTCAGGTTTTGCCCGGCGATATATAGCGCCCCTTTACCTGCTGCGCCGGGTCGTCCTTGCGGAACAATGACCTGCCGGGAAATCTCTTTTGATAGAATTCAGCGATTTTCGCAGCGGTCGGTCCGGCAAATTCAACACGGCCGTCGGGAAAGAACACATCAAGATCGTCATCTTCATGTTTTGAAGCATAGGTTTCCTGGGAGCCGTGCAAAATCATCGTGACACCAATGCGGTTGTTCACAAAGTTCTGGACATCAACGAATTTCGGCGAACGGGCATGGGTCTGTCCCAGTCGCTCCTCCTTCACCCGCACGATCTGTTCGGGCGCATCCATGTCGACGATGCCATACAAGTCAAAATCCCCGTGAATGCACTTTCCCGCCGTGATCAAGGAACTTGAAGAAAACTTCACACAGCCGAAATACGGATCTTCCGGATTTCGCTCGACAAAATAGAGGCCGCCGCCTGGAATATAAGTGAGGTTTTTCTGCTGTTCGAAAGTTGACATTTCAGGCCGTAACTGACTTGAAAAATCGTTCCACGCCTTGAGAGCCTTGGAGTATTTTCCATCTGTAAAGGCGCGGTCCCCAGCGATCGACGGATCGACGACAAGACCGGCTAAGCACGCTCTTTTTCCGGCGGCGATACGGCTTCCCCTCGCCGTGACGTCGAAATCGGCCGTTTTGGCCTTGCAATCGAGGCGTTTTGGCAAAGCATAGGCTTCGCCAATATGCTGTAGCGATGCAGTGTTGGTTCGCCTGACCAGAATGGCGACATTGTACAGCCTTGCGGCTGAGCGGAAGACACCGAGATGCGCAGGACGCATATGTTTCAGGATATCCGCATTTCCAGTCATGAAACGATCTCCTTGGCGGGCTGGCGAGAAATCGCCGCCGGTCACGAGCTCACGACACGGTCAGGGTAGCAAACTTCATTCAGGCCAAAGCGTGATACACATCACAAGTTTGTTGCCGGCAGCACATCGTTCTCGACCATTCATATCGTCGGTGTCCCGGTCCGATGTCGTTTCCAGCCCGGTTGCAATCCGCTGAAACTCACCATCACTTCCCTTAACCCATTTGCACAAAATGTTACCGGAAAACGCCAACAAACGTAGTTTTGCCCGACGTCATTGGATATACTGCGTCTCAAATCTTTGGATGCGTTTGCCGGCCAATTCAACAGCTGGCTCCGGTGGTCATGGGGCAGATTTCACCGATTAATCCTTCCTGTGACGCGTATTACAGAACAAATTTGCCTATCGGGGTACTTCTGTTGTTAAGAGGTGGCAGACCTCGAGGAAAGATCGGGCCAACCGACAGGCAACAATGATCGACGAGAGGACATGAAATGTTCAAACGAATGATCGCCGTGCTGGCAATTCTGATTGCAGGGACTGCCCCGGCACTCGCCAAGCGGGTTGCCCTGGTGATTGGCAACGGCGCTTACGAGCACACGGTACCCCTTCCCAATCCAGCCAACGATGCTCAGCTCATGGCAACCAAGCTGCGCGGTCTCGGATTTGAAGTCGTAGCGGGCCAGGACCAGACCTATAATGGTATGCGCCGCACCGTCATGGAATTCGCAAAGAAAGCCTATGGTGCCGAAATCGCGCTTCTATTCTATGCCGGCCATGGCATGCAGGTCGCCGGACAAAACCTTTTGGTGCCGGTTGATGCAAAAATAGAAGACGAGACTTCGCTCGATTTCGAAACCATCTCCGTTGATTTCATCATGCGCCAGATGTCGAAAGACGTGAAAGTGCAAATGGTCTTTCTGGATGCCTGCCGCGACAACCCGTTGGCGCGCACGCTTGCGCGCCGCATGGGGCCGAGCCGGTCCGGCAACGTTGGCGCCGGCCTTGCTGAAATTAAAATGCAGGAAACCGGTGGTGAAGGTTCAGTCATCGCATTCGCCACGAGCCCGGGAGATGTCGCACTCGACGGCGACGGCAACAATTCTCCCTTTACCTCGGCTCTCATCCGCCACATCGACACACCAAATGTCTCCATCCAGACCGTGATGACGCGGGTAACCGGCGATGTGTACGACCAGACCGAAAAACGTCAGCGGCCCTGGGTGAATGCATCACTGATCGGCGAAGTGTTCCTTAACAAACAAGCTGAGGAAAAGGGCACCGAAGTTGCCGCGCTTGGCAATGCTGCTACCTCTGCCCCACAACAACCGGTGGTCAACAACGCAGCTGTGAACGCCGCGACCCAGTCCAACATTGCCTGGGAACGGGAGAAGCTGATCTGGGAAACCGCGAAGTCCAGCAATACGGTTGCGGATTATGAAGCGTACCTGTCAGCCTATCCAAGCGGCACGTTCTCCGATTTTGCACGCAACTCGATTAAGCGTCTGAGTGCAAGCAATCAGGTTGCTGCAGTTAACCCCAGGACCACCCCTGCAACGTCATCCCAGGTGGAAGGTCAGGCAAGCGGTCAGGCGGCTGTCAATTCAACTCTGCCGAATCCCCAAAATGCAATTCCCGGCTCGGCGGAAACAGAAGCAGCGCTTGGCTGGAACCGAACTGCACGTCGACAGGTGCAAACTCGCCTGAACCTTGCAGGGCACAATGTCGGCCGGCCCGATGGCGCCTTCGGTCCGAAAACACGCGGTGGCGTTACTTCCTGGCAGACGGCAAACGGCATTGCCCCGACCGGATATTTCACCGCGGCTCAATACGCCCTGCTGACAACGCAGACCGCAGCAAAGTACGCGGCCTATGTTGAAGAAGTGAAACGCAAGCAGGCCGCAGCCGCTGCTGCAAAACGTCGGCAGCAGTCGACCGCATCACGCAGCACAACCCCGCAACGGACAACTGCGACCAACCAGCCGCAGCGCGTCGCTCCTGCCAATAACGGCGGCGGTGGTATCAATCCGGCCGGTGCAGCGTTTATCGGAGGTGTCGTCGGCGGAATTCTCGGTGGAGCCATAGGACGCTGATCGGCTGAGACCAAAAAATTGCAAAGAGACCCGGCAACCGCCGGGTCTTTATTTTTGGGAAGCCAGATCACCACGTCAGTCGATCTTCAGGCTGACGCTTCTGATCCGCGAGGACCTGGCTTCGTCAAGAATGGTAACTACCTGTTGAAACTCTGTCCCCTTTGCCGGAACAAGAACAGCTGTCTGTGCACCCAGCACCGTCAATCGATTCAACTCTGCGGCAAGCTGTTCCAACGGTTTTTCGACACCGTTTACAGTTACGCGGACACGTTGCTCCCCCGGCACAGAGCGAATGGTGATCAATATTGGCGGCGTTTCAGCAGTGGACTGCCGATTATCCACGCCAATGTCTCCTCCCCCACCAAGAGAGACATCAAGGGGTCGCCAGACGCCAAATGTCGACGACAAGAGAAAAAACATCACAAGTATGAAAATCACATCGATCAAAGGCATAAGCGGTATTCGCCTGTGCTTTCCGACCGGGCTATGGATCAAGATCATCGACAAGACTTCTTCTGACCAATCGCGTCACTGGCAACCACTGTCCCGCAGATCTTTGTAAACCACAATCCCAATCGGCAAATTGACCGTCGGTCCGCATTTCCGTAGCGTTGCTTGTCAAGTCAGCAGATCGAGTCACTTGCATGGTGCAGACACCAGGTTGC
>NZ_JAILWL010000532.1 GCF_025698965.1 Roseibium sp. | reverse complement strand
AGGGATTATCCGCCCCCGACGGTCTGCGGCTCGTTGGTTTGGAGGCAGTTGATCCGAACGCAGATTTACCGGCGGGAGGGCATCTCTTTGCAATGGACAGCCGGCACGTTGCTGAAAATGACCAGGGCTGGATCACGTCAGCAGCCTATTCGCCGCATATGAACAAATCCATTGCGCTTGCTTACCTGACAGAGGGCGACCAGCGACACGGTGAACTGATCGAAATCGCTAACCCGGTTCAGGGCGCGACCTTGAAGGCAACGGTCGTCAGTCCGCACTTCATCGATCCGGAAGGAGAACGTCTGCGTGTCTGATTATCATCTCAAAGCCGCATCGGCCCTAGGCGGCGCCAAGCATCAACTGA
The DNA here is from genome assembly GCF_025698965.1 of Roseibium sp. Taxonomy (GTDB): domain Bacteria; phylum Pseudomonadota; class Alphaproteobacteria; order Rhizobiales; family Stappiaceae; genus Roseibium. The sequence continues at coordinate 3,854 of NZ_JAILWL010000532.1, read as the reverse complement.
TCCAGATTGGCGATTATCAGTTGCAGGAAATCTCTAACCTTGCCATCGCATCTGTCGCAAGCCGCACGGGAGAAAGCGAGCGGGTCGCGTCGATCTTGCAGGAAGTGCTCGGCGCCACTGCACCTGGCCCAGGAACGGTTTCAACGGGGCAGGGAGGCCTTGAAGCGTTCTGGACAGGCCCTGACCAGTGGATGGTATGTGCCCCGCACGATGATCGCGAGCTATTGGCTCGTGAGCTCAAGGAAATATTTGCGGATACGGCCTCCATCACCGAACAAAATGATGCCTGGGTTTGCCTGGAGGTTTCAGGCCCGGACTTGGTTCCCGTATTCGAAAGGCTGGCAGCCTTTGACATTGATCGATTTCACCAAGGGAGCGCCGTCCGCACCGTGATTGAACACATCGGCTGTTTCGTCCTGTGCATGGAAACCAGACGAAAAGTCCGCATTTTCGCCGGCCGCTCCTTTGCTCACTCGCTGCATCACGCTTTGAAAAACAACCTGACTTCGACAGTCGCACTTCAAGCCATATCCTGAGCCTCTCAGCAGCGGTAACCTCGTCAATTCGCAGGCATGCGGACAACGACCTTTCATGCCGCCACATCCGCATTGCGTAGCCGCCTTGCTACGATTTCCTGTTCGATCAACCTTTGAACCAATTGGTCTCCCCACCTAAGCCGATTCAAAAAAGGAAAATTGACGAGTTAACAAAGTACCTTCCGCACATTGTCATGGCTGATACGCAAAGGAATCGTCTGACGCTTTTGGGGAATGTTTGGCTGGGGAACCTGGATTCGAACCAGGACTAACGGAGTCAGAGTCCGCGGGTCTACCGTTAACCTATTCCCCAACAAGGCTCTTGAGAGTGAGCCGAAATCCGGGCGCTTCCATGGTGTTGGAAATGCTGCCCCGATTGATCTGCCGCATATACCGCTATCATAATCCGGATTGCAAGAGCCGTTTTTGACTTTTTTGTGAAATTCGTTTGCACCGTTAATGACCTGAATGCCGCTTTCAATTTGTGCGACGGAGAGCTTCCCCGGCGACGGGCAACCTGATACAGTTTTTGCAACGAAAGATATGGCTTTGAAATGCGCCGCTTTTAAAAAAGCTGGCACTGCGAGGCCTGAAAGGCAAAAACGTGACTGAGTCAGGTCAGGAACCGCCCGAGAACGGGCGTCGTACCGCTGATGTGTCCGGAAACAGCGGAACTCGTGCAGAGTTCAAGGGCCCCAACAGACGACGACGGAAGCGTCGCTCGGGACAGGGGCCGAAAGGCAAGGTTGCAGGGCAGGGACAATCCGCTGCAACCGGAGCGCCTCAGGGGTCGGGACGCGTTCCGAACCAGGCTGACACCGGATCCGTCGATCAAGCGCCACCTGCGCATGCATTGCGTGCGCACGAAGGGGAAGGTGCATCTTCAACAGAAAAACGCCGAAAAAAGCGCCGCCGTGGACGGTCAAAACGCACTAGCGAGCAGGCGAACGGGCCTCAAGACGTGGTTGCAACACCCCAAGGCGACCAACAGTTCTCCGAAACCGCGACCAGCCTGAAAGGAAAGAAGGCCGCCCGACGGCGCGGGCGCCGGCGTTGGCAGGCGTCGAAGAAGGACGCCGGCGGCCAGCAGGTGAACAACGGTGCGCCTCAGGGAACCGCCGCCCCAATTACTTCTGGTCAAAGCGGGATCGTCGCGCCCAAGCCGATCCAGGAAATGCAGCACGCCAAACAGGCGGATGTTCACAATGTGAAATCGCGTGGTGATTCGAAACGCCTGCACCGGTCGCCTCCTGGCAGAGACCGGGGATCCGTGGGAAGGAATGGCGCGCCTCTTTACGCCGCGCTCGATCTGGGAACCAACAATTGCCGTCTGCTTATTGCCCGGCCCGAAGAGCGGGGGTTTCGGGTAGTGGATGCTTATTCCAGGATCGTAAGGCTTGGTGAAGGTGTCGACTCCAAGAAACGTCTCAGCGACGGGGCAATGGATCGTGCGATTGAAGCGCTTGGCAATTGCCACCGCAAACTCGCTGACAGAGGGGTTGGACGATCCCGACTGATTGCGACCGAAGCCTGCCGCGCAGCGGAAAATGGCGCTGAATTTATCGAACGTGTGAAGGCTGAAACCGGTTTGGCTCTTGAAGTGGTCAACCGGGAGACAGAAGCCCGTCTTGCCGTGGCAGGGTGCGCGTCACTGGTCGATCACGATGCGGACGGTGTCATTCTGTTCGATATTGGGGGAGGGTCTTCGGAGATCGTCTGGCTGGATCTTCGTAATCGTTGCGGTGCGCGCGGATATGCGCTGACCAGGTTCATCCGCTCCTGGATTTCTCTTCCGGTTGGTGTCGTCAATCTGGCAGAACGTCATGGCGGAGTTCACGTAACACCGGATGTTTTCGAGGCGATGGTGGAAGATGCCGCGGATCATCTGGCATCATTCAGTCTTGCAGACACGCTTTCCAACGCAATTGCGTCCGGGCGTGTTCATATGCTCGGCACGTCAGGAACCGTAACGACGCTTGCTGGTGTCCACCTGGGACTCAAACGGTATGACCGTCGCCGGGTGGATGGCACCTGGCTTGATGATCACGACGTATCCAGGATGATTGATCAACTCCGCGACATGCCTTATGAGGCGCGCGTGGAGAACCCCTGCATCGGCGCCGACCGGGCCGACCTCGTTCTTGCGGGTTGCGCAATTCTTGAAGCGATTCGCAGGCGCTGGAGCTGTTCACGCCTTCGAGTTGCGGACAGGGGCCTTCGCGAAGGGATTTTGACAGAATTGATGGCTGCTGACGGCGTTTGGTCTCACAAGAAATCGGGACACCGCAATGATCGCAGGCGCCAAAGGAACAGAACATGAGCCATTCAAAAAAGGGACCGGGAGACCGTGGCCTGCACGTTAAGGTGAAAACCGCGGCAGGGCGGCGGGAATCTTCCACACGTTGGCTGGAACGCCAATTGAACGACCCCTATGTCCGCCGCGCCAAAATGGATGGATACCGCTCAAGAGCTGCGTATAAGCTCATTGAAATCGACGACAAACACAAATTGCTAAAGCCCGGGTATCGGGTCGTTGACCTGGGCTGCGCACCCGGCGGGTGGTGCCAGGTTGCCGTTCAGCGCGTTCAGTCCAGTGTCGAAGCGCCAAAGGTCGTCGGCATCGACTATCTGGAAATGGATCATGTGCGTGGCGCCACGTTCCTGAAAAAGGATTTTCTGGATGACGATGCCCCGGCGGCTCTGATGGAAGCACTTGGTGGGCACAAACCGGACGTCGTCTTGTCGGATATGGCTGCCCCGACAACAGGTCACAAGCAGACAGACCACCTTCGTACAACGCACCTGTTCGAAATAGCGATCGATTTTGCCCGCAGAAACCTTGTACCGGGAGGATCATTCCTGGCAAAAGTCTTCCGAGGTGGAACGGAAAACGAACTCCTGCGGGAACTCAAACGGGAATTCAAGACGGTAGCTCACCTGAAACCGCCAGCCAGTCGCAAGGAAAGCCCGGAACTTTATGTGATCGCCAAGGGGTTTCGCGGCAGTGACCTGGAGGCGGACGGTTAACGTCTGTCCTCAATCTCGCCCGAGGCGAAAGGCCGGTAATACCGTCTCAATTGGCAAGTGGATTTTGCAAGGCTCTTTTCTTTCTGTCACCCGCGTGTTATTGACCCGCGCCAACTTCTCCGGCACAGCCGAAGCGACTCAAAAGATGCTGGCTTTGAAAAAAAGCCTGCGTCTCAGCTATTCTTTTTAAGGGGAATTGGCCATGGCGTCTTTCTTTGTCCCATCAACCGGGCAACAAGCTCTGACCTTTGATGATGTACTGCTAATTCCCGGACACTCGGAGGTGATGCC
>NZ_JAILWL010000531.1 GCF_025698965.1 Roseibium sp. | reverse complement strand
TTTCATTCAGGCTTGCAATATTCACCAAACCATCCCCAGCATCGATGGTTTTTGCGCGCTTATCAAAACTCTCCGCTCACTGAACCAAATATTAAGGTTAGCATTTTCTTTAAAGAAACATTGCAAGTGAACAGTTTATGCCACGTTAAGAGACCTTGAAACGGGCAGCAAAAAACCCATCCATCCCCTTGGAATCGGCACCAGGTCCGGCATCATGACAGGGCAGGCATCGAAGATAGCCCTCACTGGTGACACTTTTGCCTAGACCGCCGATTTCCTGCTGATCGACGGCGACCAACTGAACCTTTCCGGCTTGCCGCTCAAGAAATGCTTCAACTTGCTGTTCGCCTTCGGCCGGTTCCAGAGAACAGGTGCAATAAACAATCAACCCACCTGGCTTGACCCAGGCGACAACCCTATCGAGCAGCTCGCGCTGAATTTCACCCAGTTTTTCAACATCATATGGCTTCTTGATCCAGGGAACATCCGGGTGACGCCGGATTGTCCCTGTCGCACTGCAGGGGGCATCCAGCAAAATTGCGTCGAACGGTGCATCAGGTTCAAACTCCCGAAGGTCCGAAGCAATGGTCGTGACACTCTGACCCAGACGGGTCATGTTTTCGGCAAGGCGCTTTAACCGGCTTTTGGAAATATCGATGGCTGTCACATCGGCACCCGCGGCGGCAAGCTGCGCAGTCTTGCCTCCAGGGGCCGCGCACAGGTCAGCGACTTTCAGGTCCCTGATATCTCCAAGGAGCCGAGCAGGAAGTGCCGCCGCGACATCCTGCACCCACCAGCTACCGTCTCCATAACCTTCCAGCGCTTCAATCGGTCCCTTTTTGGCAAGACGGACACTTCCGGCGCCAACGACCTTGCCGTCCAGCTTTTCCGCCCAGGCATGCGGCTCCGCTTTCACCGACAGGTCCAGCGCGGCTTCGCCCTGATGGGCCTGCGCAATGGCACGTGCGGTTTCTTCGCCATAGGCGGCCTGCCAGCTCTCGAACAGCCAGTCTGGCGTGTTCAGACGGTTCGCATCCAGATCCGCGGTAATCTCTTCCCGTTCGCGTCCCAGACGGCGCAATACCCCGTTCACCAGCCCTTTATACGGCCGGGCTCTGCGGTCCAGACCGGCATGATCGACCGCCAGGGACACGGCAGCCCTGTCCGGAACATCCAGAAAGAGCATCTGCGCGATGGCCACATGAAGAATGTCGAGAACCCGGCCCGTTTTTTCCGGGATCTGACGATCCAGAAGTCGATCGAGAATTTCCGCGATTTCACCGCGATGACGCAGGGATGCTCCGACGATTGCCCGCACGAGAGCCCGGTCGTTACCCGCAAGGTCCCGAAATCCGGAATGGCCCGAAGCAACATCCAGCTCCCCGTCCAGAGGGCGTTTCTTGTGAACCACATTCCCCAGGATATCGGCGGCTATCTTGCGAGCCGAAAACCCTGGCTTATCGGCTTGTTGCTGATCCGGTGCCTTCGCGGGTCTGGAGGTCTTCTGCGGGCGTCTGGTCAAGGGAGTGTCCTAATCAAAGGCTGTTTGTTTCCAGCCAAAATCAAGCGCCGCAGACCGGACTTCCGGCTGCGGCGCAACTGCCTGTAGTTTAGGCTGTCTTGTTCTTCGGGAAAAGCGGTTTTTATCCGCCTCCCAAAGGCCTCATCCCCAGGGCCCCTTGGGCCGGCTGGGCTGGGTCGTGCGGGTGGAACCACCCGCGCCGCCCCACGGACCGGATTGCTGCGCGGTGCCTTGCCTGAAGGAGCCGTGGCCCCCGGTTCCAAGTCCGGCATCGGAAAGCTTGCGCAGTTCGTCGATACGGTTCTGGGTATTCGGGTGCGTCGAAAACAGATTATCCATCCGTTCACCGGACAGTGGGTTCATGATGAACATATGCGCCGTCGCCGGATTGGCCTCCGCATCCGGATTGTGAATGCGTTCGACCCCGCCGGCAATTTTGCCGAGCGCCGAGGCCAGCCACATCGGTTCGCCGCAGATCTGGGCTCCCATGCGATCAGCGGCATATTCCCGGGTCCGGGAAATTGCCATCTGCACGACCATTGCCGCCATCGGAGCGACAATCATCATCAGGAGAACACCGACAATGCCAAGCGGATTGTTGCGATTGCCACCGAAAAAGAAAGCAAAATTGGCGAGCATTGAGATTGCGCCGGCGATTGTTGCCGTGATGGTCATGATCAAGGTGTCATGGTTCTTCACATGCGCCAGTTCATGGGCCATCACCCCGGCCAGTTCCTCCGGCGTCAGCATATTCAACAAGCCGGTGGTTGCAGCCACTGCCGCATTTTGCGGATTGCGGCCGGTCGCAAACGCGTTCGGTTGAGGGTTGTTGATGATATAGACCTTGGGCATCGGCAGGTCGGCATTTTGGGCCAGCCTTTGCACCATGCGGTAATATTTCGGCGCAGAACGCTCATCCACCTGCTGTGCATGATGCATCCGCAGCACCATTTTGTCCGCATTCCAGTAGCTGAACACGTTCATGGCCGCGGCAATGGCCAAGGCAATCATCATGCCGGCCTGACCGCCGATCATGAAGCCGATTCCCATAAAAAGGGCGGTCATTGCCGCCAAAAGCATCGCTGTGCGAATGTAGTTCATTGCCGCTCTGTTCCGTTTCCTATCCTGGCATTCACCCAAAAAGTCGAGCGACAAATGCGCTCAATCCAGTTTTGAACATGGGTATTGCTGCCAATCTTGGCAAGATTATCTTATAAAGCATGACAACTCCGTAATCTTGAAGAATGCAGCCATGTCGGACAGACCCGAAGACGTCACCAGATCCTTTCACCAGGCCGAAGCCCCATCCCTGAAAAAGGATATTGAAGAGGCTCCCAGAAAACGTTTTGAGGATCTGCCTCCCGCCGCGCAGAGGGCTTTGAAAGAAGCCGAGGAGCGCCGCAAGGAGATAGACGCGAAACAAAAGGCAATGCCGGAAGAGGTAAATGGTCGCGGCGGCCTGGAACCGACACGTTACGAAGATTGGGAAATCAAAGGCCTGACGGTCGATTTCTGATTGCATGTCCATGCCAGACGCCCTTCACGCGATCCCGTCCGGCTGGGACGGCAAGCAAACGGAACCTCTCGAGGCGGCATTCTGTAAATATCGATCCGATCCCGAATTCCTCGCGTCGCTGGTTGGTCTTTGCAAACAGGAACCCTGTCAGCGAGGCGCAACCTGGTTGCTGAAACATCATTTCGAGACCAAAGGCCCGCCGCCGACGGTTGCATTGACAAAATTGCATTTCAACACTTTGCCCCGGATACAGCCCTGGGAAGCGAAACTGCATTTTCTGCAATATCTCGAATTCCTGGACATTCCGGCCGAGGCGAAATCCACTTTGGAAGCTTTTGTGCACGACGCGATTTCGTCCGAGAACAAACTCGTTCGTGCCTGGGCTTATTACGGACTTGCCACCATCGCCCGCCAATTTCCGGAAACCCGTAGATCTGCGCTTGAAGCGCTGACAAAGGCACGCTCGAACGAGGTAGCCGGCTCGGTCAAGATCAGGGTTCGCAAAGCCTTGGAAAAACTATCGAAATAATTCAGCTGGCAGCCAGTTTGCGAACCTCGCTCGCCACTGCCCGTGCCAGGTCCACCTGCGGTGCGGCGTCAAAATGGATGGCATCGACCGGACTGGAAGAAATTACCGAGCCAGTGTCGAAAAAGGCCACGCCGTACTCTTCGGCCTTCCGCCTGTAACACTCGGCAAGCTTGGTGGATTCCTCACGACTGCGGCCGGAGAACTGAAGTTCGAAGGGCGTTCCCGTGAGATCGGCAAGCGGCGGCGGAGACATGAGAAGCACCTTTGGAGCCATGCCTTCGACATCCTCTGTCGGGTTCGTCGCCAGGTAAAGCAACCGACCCATGGCAATGGCAATCGTCTCCGCGTTCATGGCGAATCGTTCCTGAAGGTCGTTCGTCCCCAGCATGATGATCAGGATATCGATCGGCATATGGGTCTTGCGCACTGTGAACAGGTGCTCAAGTCCGTTCTTGTCGCCCTTTACCGGATCCTCAAAAACCGTGGTCCGGCCGTTGACCCCTTCCTCGATCACATAGAATTCCGATCCGAGATCCTTCTGCAGCAACCGGGTCCAGCGGACATCATGTCCATAACGGGACATATCCACCGGATTGAACCCCCAGGTAAGTGAGTCCCCGAAACACACAACGGAAATCGGATCTTTGCTTCCGGCCA
>NZ_JAILWL010000530.1 GCF_025698965.1 Roseibium sp. | reverse complement strand
AATCGCATTGTAAACAAAGGCGAAGAATAGATTCTGGCGGATGTTGCGAACAGTTTCACGGGCAAGTTTGCGGGCACGCAGAATACCTTCCAGATCCCCTTTCAATAGGGTCAAACCCGCACTTTCCACGGCCACATCGGCACCGGTTCCCATCGCAAGTCCCACATCTGCCGCCGCCAGCGCCGGAGCATCATTGACACCGTCACCTGCCATCGCAACAACGTGTCCGGCTGCCTTCAGATCTTCGATGAGTTTCTGCTTGCCTTCCGGCAGTACCCCCGCCCGCACATCGTCTATTCCGAGCATTCCCGCCACAGCTTCTGCTGTTCTTGGAGCGTCACCGGTCGCCATCACGATCCGGATGCCGTCCTCATGCAACGCGTTGATCGCGGATTTGGCGTTTGTCTTGATCGGATCAGCCACAGCGATCAGCCCGAGAAGCCTGGTGTCGCCGTCCGTGATCTTGACGAGGTGCATGACCGTTTTGCCGAGTTCGGCAAGCTCCTCTGCACGATCTTCCAATGCAGAAACATCCGCACCCGCTTCCCTTGCAAAAGTGGCGTTACCCAAAACAACCTGGTCATTTCCAATCTGCGCCCGGACACCTTTGCCGGTTACTGCCTCGAAATTTTTCACGTCAGGCAGTTTTAGGCCCTTCGCCTCCGCTCCCGCCAGGATCGGTTCGGCCAATGGGTGCTCGGACCCTTTCTCAAGGGCTGCTGCCAGTGTCAGCACGTCTGCTTCGCTCTCCCCCGGTGCCGGCATAACATCGCTCAGCGCCGGTTTTCCTTCCGTCAACGTTCCGGTCTTGTCGACCACGATGGTGTCGACGGAGGCCAACCGTTCCAGGGCTTCGGCGGTCTTGACGAGCACACCGGCCTGCGCGCCCCGGCCTGTCGCAGTCATGATCGACATGGGCGTTGCCAGCCCGAGCGCACAGGGACAGGCGATGATCAGAACGGATACGGCAGCAACAATCCCGTGTACGAGCGAGGGCGACGGACCAACGAACAGCCAGACACAGAAGGCCAGTACGGCTACAGCCAACACGGTCGGCACAAAGTAGCCGGCAACCTTGTCGGCCAGCCCCTGGATCGGGGCCCGGGATCTTTGCGCCGAGGCAACCATGTCGACGATTTTGGAAAGCATCGTGTCTTCGCCGACCAGACGGGCTTCCATGACAAGGGTGCCTGTTTTGTTGAGCGTGCCTCCCGTAACTTCGTCGCCTGCGTTTTTCTCCACCGGGACCGGTTCTCCGGTGACCAGGCTTTCATCGATCGATGATCCACCTTCAAGAACCACACCGTCAACCGGCACTGCTTCACCAGGACGCACACGCAGCCTGTCGCCCGCCAGAATGTTTTCAAGCGGTGCATCGTACTCTGCACCTTCCGGCGTTATCCGACGCGCTGTCTTGGGGGCTAGGTCGAGCAGCGCCCGGATTGCATCGCCCGTGCGCTCGCGTGCGTTCAACTCCAGCACCTGCCCGACAAAGACAAGCGCGACAATCACCACCGAGGCCTCGAAATAAACCGGCATGTGCCCGGTCGTTCCCTTGAGAGCCTCAGGAAACAGAAACGGCATGAAGGTGGCGATCATCGAATAGAGATAGGCAGCCCCGACCCCAATCATGATCAGCGTCCACATATTGAAATGACGCGTTCGGAGCGATGTCCAGCCACGTTGGAAGAACGGCAACGCGGCCCAGAGCACCACAGGCGTTGCCAATAGTGCCTCCAGATAAATCGCGACACCCTCCCCGATCCAGTCCCGGATCGGGACGCCGACCATCGGGCCCATGGTCAGTATCAGAAGTGGAATTGCGGCAAGCGCGCTCACCCAGAGCCGGCGGGTGAAGTCGATTAGCTCATGATTGGGTTCATCGGAAACTCCGCTCATCGGCTCAAGGGCCATGCCGCAGATCGGACAGGTGCCGGGTCCTTCCTGAACGATCTCGGGATCCATTGGACATGTATACATGACACCGCTGGAGGCGCGCTCAGCTTCCTGCGCCTTCTTTTTCCGGCTGTTTCCGGAGACATAAAAATAGGGGTCTGCCTCGAATTTGTCGTGGCACTTCGGATTGCAGAAATGATAGTCGCGTCCCTTGTACATCAAGGTCGGCTTGCCTTTGCCCAATGTCACGGACATGCCGCAGACGGGATCGGTTGCCTTGTCAAGTTCCGTGGGGCGTTCGGACTGAACTGCTGTTTCCTGCATATTTTCGTTGCTCGCACTGGCGGCCATTTACGGAGGCCATTCGGGGGAGACCATTCGGGATCACGGATCCCGAACTTCCAGATACTGATTTTCCGGATACTTCGATCCGGTTACTGTTCATCAGTTAGGGCTTCCAGTCACTGGAAGGTCAAGCCGGAGAAATGCGTAGATGCAAATTAGGCCGAATAGTGCGGAATTGATTACCGGACCCAAAACGCAAGAAACCGGCCTGAAAGGCCGGTTTCTTTGTGTCTCAAAACTTGAAGCTTTGAGGGAATTGGTGCCCAGGAGAGGACTCGAACCTCCACGCCCATAAGGGCACTAGCACCTGAAGCTAGCGCGTCTACCAGTTCCGCCACCTGGGCTGTGAGGGGGGCTTGTAAGGGCCGCACCCAGGCTTGTCAATCACAGAAACAGACTTTTTTCATTCATTCACAAGGAGCCCTTCCCACGCAGAGCACAAAGGTCTAAGTAACGGGGTAATTGAACCGGCAACTCTGGTATGGCCGGTTACTCTTTATGGACGCGACAAAAGGCATTTCTGGATGTCCACACCTCTTAACGGCAAACTCGTCACGGTTTTCGGCGGATCCGGTTTTCTCGGTCGTCATATCGTTCAGGCACTCGCCAAGCGTGGCTACCGCGTACGCGCGGCGGTGCGGCGTCCGGATCTGGCGACGCACCTGCAGCCGCTGGGTGCTCCCGGCCAGATCATGCCGGTTCAGGCTAATCTTCGCTACCGCTGGTCGGTCGACCGGGCGGTGATCGGCGCGGATGCCGTTGTGAATGCAGTCGGCATCCTGGCGCCTGCCGGAAAACAATCCTTTGATGCCGTTCAGGCGTTCGGTCCGCGTGCAATCGCCGAAGCTGCGCGGTCGGCAGGCCTGCCCGGAATTACCCACATTTCCGCCATCGGTGCGAATGTGGAGAGTTCATCCGCTTATGCAAGATCCAAGGCAGCCGGTGAAAAGGGTGTTCTTGAAACGCTTCCGGACAGCGTCATTTTGCGCCCGTCCATTGTATTCGGTCCGGAAGACGACTTTTTCAACAAATTCGCAGACATGGCCCGCTTCTCGCCGACCCTGCCGCTGATCGGCGGTGGCGAGACCAAGTTTCAGCCGGTTTACGTCTGCGACGTTGCGGAGGCCGTGGCCCGCGCGGTCGACGGTGAACTGGATGCGGGAGCGATCTATGAACTCGGTGGACCGGAAGTGAAAAGCTTCAAGGAATGCCTTGAGGACATGCTTGCGGTGACCAGACGATCGAGAATCCTGCTTCCGATTCCTTTCCCGGTTGCTTCCGCCATGGGCAAGATCATGCAACTCCTGCCGGGGGCACCTTTGACGGCGGACCAGGTCGAGTTGCTTAAAACAGACAATGTCGTTTCCGATGCAGCCAAATCGAACCGCCGCACGTTGGATGGTCTCGGTATCGACCCGACCACCCTTGCAGCCGTTTTGCCGACTTATCTGGAACGGTTTCGCGAGCACGGTCAGTACGACGCTCACCGCCCAGCCTGATGCGGCGAACATGTAGTTTTAAAAGCGGGTCCGAACGGGCCCGTTTTTTTGTGCCTCGCATCTATTCAGCCAGGTCCCTGCCCTGATTACCGAAACCGGGGATCGGTCTTCCGAACCGCTTAACGTTGCCGCAATGGTCTGCATCGCCTAGGCTTTCGAATTCAAGGAGGGGCCATGTCGCATCTAGCCAAAATCACCATGCTTTTTGTCGTGTTCGTTGACCTTTTGGGGCAGGGTCTGGTCTTTCCGATCATCAACAGTCTGGTGATGGAACCGAGCACATCAATGCTTCCGGCGAACACGTCCGATGCCATGCGCCATTTCAACTATGGCCTTATCATCGGTGTGTTTTTCCTCTGCTGGTTTTTCGGCGCCCCATATATTTCCAAACTATCGGACGTGATCGGGCGCAAGAACGCAATCCTCATTTGCCTTTTCGGTGCCCTTGCCGGGTATGCGTTGACGATTGTAGCGCTCTATATGAGCAG
>NZ_JAILWL010000053.1 GCF_025698965.1 Roseibium sp. | reverse complement strand
CCGTAAGTGCCGACGATCCGGTCTCCCACAACGGCAATATCCGTTTCGACGTTGGTTCCGTTCAAAACGTTGAACAGGCGAACGTTCTTCACAACCAGATCGGCAGGTGCCTCTCCTGCACCAGCTGAGATGGCATGCGCCAGAAAGGCTTCATCATGTTTTACCGGCATTCGCCTTCACTCCGATTCTTGCTTTCCACCGACAATACGAAACTTGCCGCCGCCATCAACGTTTTCACGACTGATCTGGCCGATTGAGAAGCACCTCTAACAAAAAAGTTCTTCCTTGCAGGCGCCAACAGATTTTCAAACACAAACGCCCCGACCACCTTCCCCAACGGAAACAGGTGATCAAAAAAGTGAATCAATTTCTTCAAATCAACCAGCAACTTACCGCAGTACAACGCGTTTTCTCGGCACTGCAATGACAGAATACGATTGACAGGAAGTCGGATAAGACGAATAATTTCATCAAAATTAATTATTATGAAGCCGTCACAATCAAAGGCGGACGCATCTGGAGGAGCGGGGAACGTGGAGGAAACTCGCAAAAGCGGACGCGGCTCGAATTCGGCGCAGTTACGGCGCTACAACGAACGCATTGTCCTGCAAATTCTGAGGCGCGCAGGCGAGGCCTCGAAGGCGGACCTTGCCCGCGCGGTTCAGCTGACCAATGCCGCCATCGGTGCCATCATTCAGAATCTGATCGAAGAAGGGTTCATTTTTGAGGCAGGCAAGCGCCACGATGGAAGTCGTGGACAGCCGGCAACGATTTTACGTCTCGCCCCCCGTGGAGCCTTCTCCTTCGGGGTCCGCCTCGACCGGACCAATATGGAAACTGTCCTGATGGATTTCTCCGGAAAGATCATCGACCGCCGTCTCCATGACCTTATCCTGCCTCCCCCCGAACGTGCTCTTGAAATACTGACTTCGGATTTGGAGGATTTACGTCAAAACCTGAGCCCCGAAGAGCAGGACCGCATTACCGGGATAGGCCTTGCCCAACCTTTCAATCTCGGGGCCTGGCTGCATGAACTCGGACTACCGGAAGCGGACTTCAAAATCTGGGAAGACTACGACCTGGCCGAGACGCTTGAAAACGCCACCGACCTGCCCGTTTTCAGAGAAAACGACGGCACGGCTGCGGCCGTTGCCGAACTCTTCTACGGACAAGGCCGTCAGAACGACAATTTTCTTTACATGTTCTTGGGCCCGGCAATCGGTGGCGGTCTGGTTGTGAAAGGCGATGTTGTACGGGGTGAAACCGGCAACGCGGCTGACGTTGCCATGATCCCTGTTCCTCCAAGCAACCTGCCAACGGCCCCTGCCGCACGGCAAAAATGGGACTTGCTGCTGACACGCGCCTCTCTTGTTTCTTTCGCCCGTCACCTTGCCCCGGACAGTTTTGAAACCCTGAAACGTAAAGACTTGCAATCTGCCGTAGAACGCGAAGACAAGGAATTTCTGGAATGGATGGAAGACTGCGTTGAAGCCCTGGCTCTCGCACTCCGCTCTGCCTACTCCTTGCTCGACATGCCGCTGGTCGTGATCGACGGTGATTTGGGCAGCCCCTTTCCGGAGACCTTTTGCAAGCTTTTGAAAACCGCCGTTGAGGCCGCAGCGCCCGAAAAACGGCACTCGCCGGACATTGTCATCGGCAGCTTTGGAGAGGATGCAGGCGCGATTGGCGCTGCCAGCCTGCCTCAGTTTTTCAATTTCTCGCCACGAGCCACAATCCTGACTGGCGGGAAAGACACAGGACCCGCTGGATCTGGTCGAAACGAGGAGCAAACCAGCTTTCCGGCAAGGGCAGCACGGTTGGGGTCACATCTGGCCTCACCCAACCGTCAAAATTGACAAGGGCCAGGGAGGAAATACGCAAATGATCCGCAAACTTCTAGCGACAGGCTCAGTACTCGCAGCCATGGCAGCCACCCCGGCAGCCGCAGCCGACATTACCGCCTGCCTGATCACCAAGACGGATACCAACCCGTTTTTCGTGAAAATGAAAGAAGGCGCAACAGCCAAGGCCAACGAACTCGGCATCGAATTGAAGTCCTTCGCCGGCAAGGTCGATGGTGACCATGAAACCCAGGTCGCAGCGATTGAAACCTGCATCGCTGACGGTGCCAAGGGTATTCTTCTGACGGCTTCCGATACCTCATCCATCGTTCCCGCGGTCCAGCAGGCACGCGATGCAGGCCTTCTGGTGATTGCGCTCGACACGCCACTGAGCCCGATCGACGCCGCCGACGCAACATTCGCGACCGACAATTTCAAGGCCGGTGAGCTGATTGGCAAATGGGCTGCCGCCAACCTTGGCGACAAGGCAGCGGACGCCAAGATCGGCATGCTCGATTTGGCTATCAGCCAGCCAACCGTTGGCGTCTTGCGCGACCAGGGCTTCCTGCAGGGCTTTGGCATCGATCTTGGTGATCCCAACAAATGGGGTGACGAAACCGATGCACGCATTGTCGGAAATGACGTGACGCAGGGCAACGAGGAAGGTGGCCGTCGCGCCATGGAAAACCTTCTGGCGAAAGATCCAATGATCAATGTTGTCTACACGATCAACGAGCCGGCCGCAGCCGGTGCTTATGAGGCGCTGAAATCGATCGGCCGCGAAAACGACGTGCTGATCGTCTCGGTGGACGGCGGCTGCCCGGGCGTTCAGAATGTCAAGGACGGTGTTATTGGTGCAACGTCGCAGCAATATCCGCTTCTGATGGCGGCTCTCGGAATTGAAGCCATCAAGACCTGGGCAGACAACGGCGCCAAACCCGAACCGACACCGGGTAAGGACTTCTTCGATACTGGCGTGGCGCTTGTTACCGACCAGCCGGTCGACGGCGTAGAGTCCATCGACACCGCAAAAGGCACGGACCTCTGCTGGGGTTAAAACCCGGTAGAAGTCACGGCAAAAAGGGGCATGGCTTTCCTTGCCCCTTTTTTGAAGTCGCATAGAGGGAAACGGGCATGACCTCAGACACCAAGACAGCGGGTGGACCGGCGGAATTTGAAACCGCGGCGGAATCCAGTCCGCAAGCTGTTGCCTCCTTTGATGATCACCGTCACGGAGTGGGGCACAAGATCCAGCATAGATTGCACCAGAACCCGTCCTTGGTTCCCCTGATCGTTCTGGTGATCTCCATAATCGTTTTCGGCATTTTGCTCGGATCGAAGTTCTTTTCACCATTTGCCATGACACTGATCCTGCAACAGGTTCAGATCGTCGGCATTGTCGCGGCAGCGCAGAGCATCGTTATTCTGACCGCCGGGATCGACCTGTCCGTCGGTGCGATCATGGTTCTGTCGTCGGTGGTGATGGGGCAGTTCACGTTCCGATACGGGTTGCCACCCGAACTGGCCGTCATCTGCGGGCTGATCTGCGGAACGCTGTGTGGTTATGTCAACGGCTTTCTGGTCGCGGTTGTGAAATTGCCTCCCTTCATTGTCACCCTCGGCATGTGGCAGATCGTGCTTGCAACCAACTTTCTCTATTCGGCGAACGAAACCATTCGGTCCCAGGAGATTGCGAAAGCCGCGCCCCTGCTTCAGCTCTTCGGCAACAAGGTCAACATTGGAGGCGCAATCTTCACCTACGGCGTCATCTTCATGGTGCTGCTGGTTCTGGTGCTCGCCTACGCCTTGCGCCAGACCGCCTGGGGCCGTCATGTCTATGCAGTCGGCGATGATCCGGAAGCCGCACAGCTCTCCGGTGTCCAGGTGAAGAAGGTTCTGATCTCCGTTTATATGCTTTCGGGTCTCATCTGCGCTTTTGCCGGATGGGCGATGATCGGCCGTATCGGATCGGTTTCACCGACGTCCGGCCAACTCGCCAACATCGAATCCATCACGGCGGTTGTGATCGGCGGCATTTCACTCTTCGGAGGACGTGGGTCCATCCTGGGCAGTCTGTTTGGTGCGTTGATTGTCGGTGTCTTTACCCTGGGTCTGCGCCTGCTCGGTGCCGATGCCCAGTGGACCTACCTGCTCATCGGCCTGCTCATCATTGCAGCGGTCGCAGTCGATCAATGGATCAGGAAGGTGTCTGTCTGATGGAACCCGTTCTTCAAGCACGCAATCTGGTCAAGCGGTATGGCCGCGTGGTGGCCATGGACCACGCCAACTTCGAACTCTATCCGGGCGAAATCCTGGCAGTTATCGGCGACAACGGCGCCGGCAAATCGACCCTGATCAAGGCTCTGAGTGGCGCAGTCCAGCCAGACGAAGGAGAAATTCTCCTGGACGGAAACCCCGTTCATTTTCACACTCCGATCCATGCCCGTGATGCAGGAATTGAAACGGTCTACCAGACACTCGCCATGTCCCCTGCCCTGTCCATTACGGACAACATGTTCATGGGCAGGGAACTGCGCAAACCCGGTCTGCTCGGCAAATGGCTGCGTCAGCTGGATCACCGGAAGATGGAAGACATCGCTCGAAAGAAGCTGAATGAGCTGGGTCTGCTCACGATCCAGAACATCAATCAGGCGGTCGAAACCCTTTCAGGCGGACAACGCCAGGGGGTTGCGGTCGCCCGGGCGGCGGCCTTCGGATCGAAAGTCGTGATCATGGACGAACCGACGGCAGCTCTTGGCGTCAAGGAAAGCCGGCGGGTTCTCGAACTGATCAAGGATGTGAAGGCCCGGGGCCTGCCGATTGTTCTCATCAGCCACAACATGCCGCATGTGTTCGAGGTCGCCGACCGCATTCACATTCATCGGCTTGGGCGGCGCGCCTGCGTAATCAAGCCGTCGGACTTTTCCATGTCCGACGCGGTTGCGATCATGACAGGCGCCATGGATCCGCCTGAAAATCTCGCGGCCTGACGAAACAACTATCAGGTCCGGCACTGCCGGACCTCACTTTGAAAACTGATGAAGCTTTGGAGACCTGATGTTCCTGATTTGCGGTGAAGCGCTGTTTGATCTTTTTGGCGAAGCCGGTGTCGATGACGGTTTGTCCTTTGACGCGCGCATTGGCGGCTCGCCTTTCAATGTTGCCGTGGGGCTTGCCCGGCTGGGAGAAAGCGCTGGCTTTTTCGGTGGCATTTCGAACGATATGCTTGGTGAGAAACTGGTTCAGAAGTTTCGGCAGGAAGGCGTGTCGGAGCGCTACATTCTGAGAACCGATTATCTGACGACGCTCAGCCTTGTGCAAAAGGACGGGCACGGACATCCTGCCTATACCTTCTACGGTGCAAACGCTGCCGACAGGATGGTGAGCGAAAGCGATCTGCCCGAATTCACTGAACCTCCCCTGTTTTTGCATGTCGGCTCCTATACCGCCCTCGTGGATCCCATTGCGACTGCTCTGAAGGCTCTGATCACCCGTGAAAGAGAACGCACTCTGATTTCGTTCGATCCGAACATCCGCCCAACGGTCGTCTCCGATATGGAACGTTGGCGGACCAACACGGAAACACTTGTTCCGCTCACGGATGTGATCAAGGTAAGCGATGAGGATCTCGCCTTGATTGCACCAGGTGAAGCGATTGCAGATATGGCACGTGCCTGGCTTGACCTCGGCGCAAAGCTCATCATCGTGACCAAGGGAGGTGACGGTGCTTCGGCCTATGCGCCCGGCATTGAAATCCACTGCCCCGGTGTCAAGGTCGATGTCGAAGATACGGTCGGTGCCGGTGACACATTCCAGGCTGCGCTGCTCGCCGGGCTCAAGCAGCTTGGCGTCTCCAGCAGAAAGGAACTCGCCGCACTTGACGAAGACCGCTTGAACCGTCTTCTTGGGTTTGCAATCAGTGCAGCCGCCATCACCTGCTCCCGCCGCGGAGCCGACCTGCCGCGGTTGAGTGAGCTGGAAAAAGAATGGTCAGCCCTGAAATGAGGGGCTGACAAGTGAATTAAATCGATTTAAAAGGCCCTCGAAACCGATCAGGGCATCGGCGATCCGTTGGACAGACACGCTGCTTGGAAGGGATTTGTTTATGGCGGTACGCGTCATTGAAGTTGAAGAATTCGATTTGGTCGTCTTCGGTGCATCCGGAGATCTCGCCCATCGCAAGCTCCTGCCAGCGCTTTACCATCGCGACGCCGATGGCCAGATGCCGGAAAACGCGCGCATCATCTGCAGTGCACGCCGTGACTATTCCGATGAAGATTACTGTGACTACGCCCGAAAGGCGCTTCAGGAACACGTAAAGGACCTGGACGAAGCGGCGCTGACAAACTTCCTGAAACGTCTGCGTTACGTGAAAATAGACATTGCTTCAGGAGCCGGATTTGAGGATCTGAAGACGGTTCTGGAAGAACGCCAGGACGTCACCCGCGCCTTTTATCTTGCGGTCGGACCGGACCTGTTCGGGACGATCTGCGAAAACCTGGGCAAGATCAACGTCGTCAACGAACATTCTCGCGTCGTCATGGAAAAGCCGATCGGCAAGGATGGCGAATCCGCAAAGGCCCTCAACGACACGGTCGGTGCCGTTTTCAGCGAAGACCAGATCTTCCGTATCGACCACTATCTGGGCAAGGAAACCGTGCAGAACCTCATGGCTCTGCGTTTCGCCAATGCGCTTTTCGAACCTCTATGGAATGCAGCCCATATCGACCACGTTCAAATCACTGTGGCCGAGTCGCTTGGTGTCGGCGGTCGCGCTGGGTATTACGACACGGCTGGCGCCCTGAGGGACATGGTCCAGAACCACATGCTGCAGTTGCTGTGTCTTGTGGCGATGGAACCGCCTGAATCCATGAATGCCGACAGCGTTCGGGACGAGAAGCTCAAGGTTCTGAAAGCGCTCTCGCCGATCGACGCGCATAATTCCGACAAGCTGACAGTCCGCGGCCAGTATCGAGCCGGGGCGTCTTCCGGCGGCGCAGTGCCTGGTTATCTGGATGAACTCGGCGATCACGAAAGCCGGACGGAAACCTTTGTTGCCCTGAAAGCCGAGATCGCAAACTGGCGGTGGTCGGGCGTTCCATTCTATCTGCGCACCGGTAAGCGGCTTGCGCAACGGGTCTCGGAAATTGTCGTCCAGTTCCGCCCGATTCCGCACTCGATCTTCGACGCTGAGGCCGGAGCTATCACGGCAAACCGTCTGATCATTCGCCTGCAGCCGGATGAAGGCGTGCAGATGCAGGTGATGATCAAGGACCCGGGACCGGGCGGCATGCGCCTGCGCCAGGTTCCACTCGACATGAGCTTTGCGGATGCATTCAAGGTGCGCAATCCCGATGCCTATGAGCGCCTGATCATGGACGTGATCCGCGGAAACCAGACGTTGTTCATGCGCCGCGACGAAGTGGACGCTGCATGGGCATGGATCGACCCGATCCTGACGGCCTGGGCAAATTCCAAGGAAACGCCAAAGGGATATACTGCAGGCACCTGGGGCCCGTCGGCCTCTATCGCCCTCGTGGAACGGGATGGCCGCACCTGGTCTGAAGACGACAGCGAGTAACAGTTGCTCACAGGCATAGCTCCTGTGAGTTCTCTGTCATTTAAATCGATTAGATATCGCAATTGGACGCACGCGTCCTATCTGCTGAAACAAATGCGACCCAGCCAGTTTCTGGCGAGGAAAGGATTGAAAACATGACCATCCAGGATCGTGTCGGCGAAGTCACCGAACGGATCGTCAAACGGAGCCATGACAGCCGTTCAACCTATCTGGAACGGATTGGCAAGGCAGCGGAAAAGGGCCCGCAACGGTCCCGTCTTTCCTGTGGCAACCTTGCTCATGGGTTTGCAGCCTGCGGCCTCTCCGACAAACAGGCCCTTTCGGGCGATGTTGTCGCCAATCTGGGCATTATCACTTCCTACAATGACATGCTGTCCGCCCATCAGCCCTATGAGACATATCCGGCACTGATCCGCGAAGCAGCGCACGAGGTCGGCGCAGTTGCACAAGTGGCCGGTGGTGTACCGGCAATGTGCGACGGTGTCACCCAGGGTCAGGATGGCATGGAGCTTTCGCTCTTTTCTCGTGACGTGATCGCCATGGCCGCGGCCGTCGGATTGTCACACCAGATGTTCGATGCCGCTGTTTTCCTCGGCATCTGCGACAAGATCGTTCCGGGTCTCGCCATCGCCGCCCTCTCCTTCGGCCATCTGCCGGCCGTATTTGTTCCCGCGGGCCCGATGACCACGGGCATTTCCAATGATGACAAAGCCAAGGTCCGCCAGCTTTATGCAGAAGGCAAGGTCGGACGGGACGCACTTCTTGAAAGCGAGTCCAAGGCCTATCATTCTCCGGGCACCTGCACGTTTTACGGCACGGCGAATTCCAACCAGATGCTGATGGAAATCATGGGCCTGCACATGCCGGGTGCATCATTCGTCAATCCGGGCACACCGCTTCGGGACGCCCTCACCAGGGAAGCCGCCAAACGCGCACTTGCCATTTCGGCGCTTGGCAACGAGTTCACCCCCGCAGGTGAAGTCATCGACGAAAAGGCCATCGTCAACGGTGTGGTCGGTCTGCATGCGACCGGCGGCTCCACGAACCATACCATGCACCTGGTTGCCATCGCCGCAGCAGCCGGTATCAGGCTGACCTGGGATGACATATCCGAACTTTCCGATGTGGTGCCCCTGCTTGCCCGGGTTTATCCGAATGGCAAGGCCGATGTGAACCACTTCCAGGCAGCCGGAGGTCTCGCCTTCCTGATCCGCGAACTTCTGTCCGATGGCTACCTCCATCAGGACGTCAAAACCGTCTATGGCACGGATCTGTCCGGTTACACGGTTGAAGCCAAGCTCAATGCGGATGGCAGTCTGCACCGCGAAGAAGCACCGGCAGCATCCGGTGATGAATCGGTCCTGGCTCCGCTATCGAAGGCCTTCCAGCCGACGGGTGGGCTAAAGATGCTCACCGGCAACATAGGCAAGGCCGTCATCAAGATTTCTGCCGTCGCCAAGGAACGCCATGTCATTGAAGCACCGGCGCGCGTCTTTCATGACCAGAATGATTTCCTGACCGCCTTCAACAACAAGGAAATCACGGGCGACGTTGCTGCCGTGGTGCGCTTCCAGGGCCCAAAGGCAATCGGCATGCCGGAACTCCACAAGCTGACCCCCTGCCTCGGTATCTTGCAGGATCGTGGCCACAGGGTTGCCCTGATCACCGATGGCCGTATGTCCGGCGCTTCGGGCAAGGTGCCTGCGGCGATCCATGTTACGCCTGAAGCTGCCGCTGGTGGGCCTATCGCCAAAATCCGCGATGGCGACATGATCCGAATCGACGCCGTTACCGGCAAGCTCGAAGTTCTGGTCGACGAAGCCGAGTTTAATGCACGCCCCCTCGCCGAGACGGACCTTTCTGATCATCAGAGCGGTGTCGGTCGGGATCTCTTTGCCGCCTTCCGCAGTGCTGTTGGCACGGCGGACACCGGCGCGCATGTTTTTGATGTTTGAAAACAAATGAAGAATCAGGAGAGTTTCATGGCGCAAGATATTAAGAAAATCGAGACCGTTATGTGCGCCGCTCCGGTGATCCCGGTTCTGGTCGTGGAAGACCCGAAGAAAGCCGTACCGATGGCGGAAGCTCTGGTCCGGGGTGGATTGCCTGCCATTGAAATCACGCTGCGCACTCCTCACGCGCTGGAGGCGATCGACGCTGTGAATGAGCATGTCGAAGGGGCGATTGTCGGCGCCGGTACGGTTCTGAACGGATCGCAATACGATGCCGCTGTTTCCGCCGGGGCCCGCTTCATAGTTTCTCCCGGCGCAACCAGCTCTCTTCTGGATGCGGCTGACGAACACAGCGTTCCGCTTCTGCCTGGTGCTGCAACAGCTTCAGAGGTCATGTTTCTTCTGGAACGCGGATATCAGCGGCTCAAGTTTTTCCCCGCAGAACAGGCCGGCGGCGCTCCTTACCTGAAATCGCTGTCTTCTCCGCTGGCCGCGGCAAAATTCTGCCCCACAGGAGGCGTCAGCCTGAACAACGCCACCGATTATCTGAAACTGCCGAATGTTCTTTGTGTCGGCGGCTCCTGGATCGCTGACGCCAAAGCCATCGCAACGGAAGACTGGACCGGTATCGAAGAACGTGCACGTGCGGCGGTCACTCTGGCTGATTGACGATCACGTTCAGTTTTGACCGTTATTCTGGCTGGATTGTCGGCTCCCAATGCAATCTATCGGGCGGGCCTCCCAACCTCGCCCGTTGAAACCGGCGGCTTCAGAAGAAAGCGTGCTGCTGGAACACGACCGACGCGGTCAGCTCCACCGCACCAATCCTATGACAGCTGACGCCGCGTAGAAGAGCTGCAGGGCAAGAAAAGCCAGCCGCCGGTCAACAATCGCCCAAAGCGCGAAAAAACCGGACGACGCCAACAGCAGCGAAAACCCGAAAATTTCGTTGCCCGTGTTCGATGCAATCAGCAAGGCATAAAGGATCGCCAGACCCGAACCTACTCTTTCACAGGTCGTGGTCAGAACTCTGTGTTCAGTCATTTTGAGTTTGCCTCAAGAAACGTCAGCAGCTTTTCGGTTATTTCCGTCGGCTTGTCCTCCATTGCGAAATGGCCGCAATCCTCCAGCACGTGCAATTCCGATCCGGGGATCGCGTCTTGAAGTCTGTACGCCCAGTCGACCACCTGCCATGCATCATCCGCACCCCAGATCAGTTGCACCGGCAGCTTGCCGAGCTCCGCATAACGGCTTGCGAAATCATTGGTATGCCGGGGATCGTAGTTCATGATCTGGTGCTGAAAGAGACTTCCCTGGCCGATCGGCCCCGAAATGAAGTCCAGGTAGGTTTCCATCGCGGTTTCAGCCAACCGGTCCTTGTTCTGCACGGCAGAAAAGAGCCAGGTACGGAAATGCTCGCGGTGCTCTGAATCTGAAGCCTTGATGAGTTTGTCCAGTCCCGCCTGCATCTGTTCACGCGTGCGCTTGGAAGGCCAGGAATCAAAACTGACCACATCGATCAAGGTCAGTGAACGGACGCGTTCCGGTGACTGGATCGAGAACTGCGTCGCAATGCCACCGCCGATGTCATGAGAAATGATGTGCAGATCCCGCAAGCCCCAGGCCTCGAGCAATCCTTCGAAAACAGGCACCTGTCCAGTAACCGAGGTGTCGATGGCGGGATCCTGTGGACGTTCGGACAAGCCAAAACCCAACAGATCAAAAACATGGACCTTGAAACCCCGTTCCGCCAGCGCCGGCGCGATGGTGCGCCAGATATAGGAAGATGATGGGGTCCCGTGAACCAGGACGACCGGTTCGCCCTCCCCGATCACGCCATGGGCAATTCGGTTTTCGTTGATCAGAATGTGCTTGTCTACGAGGTGTTTCATGGATCTGCTCTGCTTTGCAATCGTTGTTTTGGCAGAGTGATGCACTCTCCAGTTTGACACAAATAGATTGATTTCTTAAATTGATCGAAATTTGTCATGTTTTGCATTTTGAAGGAAGCACGCATGACGCGGCGTCTTGATATCGATTCCCTCAGAGCCTTGCAGACGATCGCCGCTTGCGGTGGTGTCACGCGCGCGGCAGAGAAACTTTCTCTTTCTCAGTCGGCGGTCAGTCACAAGATAAAGCGACTAGAGACAAGCACCGACTGTCCCTTGCTGAACCGGCGCCCGGGCGCTGCACTGCTGACAGAAGATGGCCTCCGTCTGGTTCAATATGCCAACCGGATATTGGCGCTGCATGATGAAGCGCTTGCGGCGCTCGGCAAGAATAAGATGACCGGCAAAATCCGGCTTGGCATCACGGAAGATACGACAAGCGACGGACTTGCCGCGATATTAGGCCGTTTCTCAAGGCAATTCCCGGAAGTAGCGGTTCGAACGCACGTTAGTCAAAGTCTGGTTTTGCAGAAGGAAATCGAAGACAGAACAATCGATCTGGCTGTCATGCAGATATTTTCCGAAGACGTGAGAGCCGATGACCTTCTGCTTTATGAAAATGAACTGTGCTGGGTAAAGGCAATTGATTTCGAATTGCCGACCGAGGCACCGGTACCATTTCTGTCCTATGACGATAACTGCTTTTACCGGCATTGGATGCTCGAACATGGATCAACGTGCGGGCACCGCTTCAACACTGTCCTGCAATGTACAAGTCGGACTGGTATCGTCGCAGCTGTTGAAGCTGGTCTGGGTGTAACGATCCTCAATCGACGTCACATTTCCAGCGCGATGGAAATCATCGAAGGGGATTTTCCAACGCCTCCACGCATTTCCTACATTGTCAGGCAATCGCGACATGCCAAGTCAAACAGCGTCTCAGCACTTGCCAACGAAATTGCCCGGGAAACCAAGGATATTGCTTTATTGCGTGTTGCCTGAAAACCGGTCTGCCCTTTTTCCCCTCTCAGGCACAGGCTTGCAAAATCTCATCCACCGCTGCCACGGCAACAGCAAGCGCTTCGGCCTCGTCTTCGGCCAGCTCCAAAGGATAAACCGCATCCCACCCTTCCAATCCAAGAAGGGTCGGGGCCGCGACCACTCCATGAATGTCCAGCCATTCGCCTTCAAGCGCGATCTGCGCCGGAAAAACCCGATGCTCTCCCTTGATCAGATGAGTGACGAGGTCAGCGACCGCATGAGCCGTCGTGACCTCGGTCGTCCGTCCCGACGTGTAATGAATGAAGTAGGGCTTCACGGCCATTCTGAGATCAGCAGGTAATGACTGAACGAAGTCATAGGCGGACTGTGCATTTGAGGTTCGGACCAACTCCAGAAGATGCTCCACCTCTGCGCGCAATTCTGCTGGAAAGTCCGGCATAAAACGCTCCGACCGAATTCGTGCGACGAGCGTATCGACAGACGCCGCGTCGACACCTTTGACATGGATCTGGCTCCACACCGGCACAAGATGAAGACCGTGCTGTCCTAGGACGTAGGCATGCACTTGCCGCCGGCCAACACCGAGTTCAGCTGCGATTTCTCCGCGAAACCGTAACGTGTCCGACCATGCAGCAGCCCCCAACACACGATGCCGGCCCAGTCGGTCGGCAAAAACCTGAACACCCAGCTCAACAGGATTGGATTGAACGATCACGACAGGAGGTGGCCCGGATTGGCGCGCCAATGCGTCCGCATAGGCTGCAAAAAGCCGATAATTCTCTCGGCCCAAGGCTGCCCGGTCAAAGGGCAGATTGGGATCGGTGGGCACCGTGCCTCCCGCCAGCATCACAACAATATCAGCGTCGATCTGCTCCGGTTCGGTGACCAGCTCGACATATGGCGCGTCATCCACGAACGCATCCTTGAGATCCGCGCGCAATCCCCACAATTCGCCCTCGCTTGGTCCACCATGATGACCGACGAGCTGCAGACGCGCGGAGGGTAACAGGACACGTTCATCAAGAAGCTGGACTGCCAGTTGCCGTCCACAACTTCCTGCTGCGCCCACGATCGCAAGGTCCATTCAATCCGCTCCTTCCTCCCAGAAGCCCCCACATTGAAAATACTTGCTTCGATACCGTCATTCGACGCACTCGGCTCAGACTATCAAGCCTCCAAGTCGAATGCATCTGTCGCAACGTCTTCGTCGTCGTCCTTTGCCAAAGTGCGGTTCCACAACAACCGAAGTCCGGCCGACGTCTCGTTCCGCCAGGCAAACTCGGCAACAACCGGCTTGTTGAATTTCTTCATCGTCAACAACACCTCATCGGGAAGCGCTGTCAGACCCTGCGCCTTGACCCGACAACCATTGTTGCCTGCATCGACGATTGTACCACTGATTTCTGTAATGCCTTCAAGATCCGCGATTTTGACTGGAATCTTGACGCTGTTGCGGGTCTCCCGGCGCTTGTCGGTTACGGCGGTTTCGTTTCTGACAAAGACAACGGCAGCATCGTTGCCCTTCACGGACGTGACCTGCGCCTTCACAAGCTTGTCGGCATTCAGGCCTTTGATCCCGATTGTCTTGTAGAGATCCTTGATTGTTGCCGAGGTCAGGCGGCACCCCCATTCGCTGACATTGGACAGAACCGCATTAATGGCGGACAGATTGTCGAAATCCACAACCAGAACGTTTTCTTCCGCTTCCGGCTGGTCCAATAGGTGTGCAAAGGCCTGCGAAGTTTTCTCTGTACTCATGATCTGAACTTAAGTCGCGTGAATTGTGCGCATGTTCCGTGGTGGCGGCTCACCTGATTTGAGCCTAATTCCTCCGAGCTTCACCCAACTTTCCTAATTTCTCCTCAACCTTAACTCCTTTTGCAGCAAAAGCCGCATGTCCTGTTCATTTCGCTGCACTGCGAAGAAACCTCCAACTTTTAGCTGATTTGCACTCCCCCTCGCGGTGCCGCTGTGTTAATTGAGGCGCAATGCCTGACGGGCTGGTAGCTGAAAAATTAAATCGATTTAAAAGGGGACGTTTCATGGCTCTCGAAGCAGCGTTTGTTTCTCTCAACAAACAGGCCGAGCAACTAAGGACCACCTCGCTCCGCGACTTGTTTGCGAACGATCAGTACCGGTTCGACAGGTTCACGGCCCGCACGGACGATCTTCTCCTCGATTTTTCCAAATCACGACTAGACGAAAAGTCGCTGGAACTTTTGACAGAGCTTGCAACAGCTGCCGACGTTGAAGGCAAGCGGGATGCAATGTTTGCAGGAGAGAAAATCAACACGACGGAAAATCGGGCAGTATTGCACACGGCTCTGCGAAACCGGTCGGAAGAACCGGTCTATGTCGACGGCAAGGACGTCATGCCCGACATTCGTGCAGTGCTGGATGCGATGGCAGATTTTTCCGAAGCCGTTCGTTCCGGCGACCTGACCTCCTCCACCGGCATTCCCTTTACCGACGTCGTCAATATCGGCATCGGCGGGTCGGATCTCGGCCCGGTCATGACCACATTGGCGCTTGCGCCCTACCATGACGGCCCCGAGCTACACTATGTGTCCAACGTCGATGGCGCGCATATCGCGGACACGCTGGACAAGCTCGTTCCCGAAACCACACTCTTTATCATCGCGTCGAAAACCTTCACCACCATTGAAACCATGACCAACGCGCAAACTGCGCGCAAATGGATTGCAGATGCGCTTGGCGAAGAGGCAGTCGGTGATCACTTTGCAGCTGTTTCGACTGCCCTCGACAAGGTGTCGGCATTCGGCATCGACGAAACCCGTGTCTTCGGTTTTTGGGATTGGGTCGGCGGTCGCTACTCGATCTGGTCCGCCATCGGCTTGCCTCTCATGATCGCGGTCGGGCCCGATGCTTTCGGT
Source organism: Roseibium sp. (assembly GCF_025698965.1). GTDB lineage: Bacteria > Pseudomonadota > Alphaproteobacteria > Rhizobiales > Stappiaceae > Roseibium. The sequence goes on along the minus strand of NZ_JAILWL010000053.1, from coordinate 4,833 downwards.
GATTTTCTGGAAGGCGCGCACGCACTTGATCTTCACTTTAAAACGGCTCCGCTGCAGGAAAACCTGCCGGTACTGATGGCTCTGATCGGCGTCTGGAATCGGGACGTTCTGGGTTATTCGTCCCGCGCCGTGCTGCCTTACGACCAACGCCTCGCGAGATTGCCTGCCTACCTGCAGCAACTCGACATGGAATCGAACGGCAAACGGGTGAAACTCGACGGAAGTCCGGTGGACCAGGAAACCGGACCAGTCGTGTGGGGAGAGCCCGGCACCAACGGACAGCACGCCTTTTACCAACTGTTGCATCAGGGCACGACCGTCATTCCGTGCGAATTTCTGATCGCGGCAAAGGGGCACGAGGATGACCTCAAACAGCACCATGATCTTCTGATCGCCAATTGCCTTGCTCAATCGGAAGCCCTGATGCTGGGACGAACCCTCGATGAGGCAAAAGCCCAGCTCGAGGCATCCGGCATGTCCGATGAAAACGTCGAGCGTCTGGCACCTCACAAGGTCTTCCCTGGCGACCGGCCCTCGATAACCCTTGCCTATGATGAGCTCACTCCGTATTCGCTCGGCCGGCTGATCGCTCTTTACGAACATCGTGTGTTTGTCGAAGGCGTGATCTGGGGCATCAACTCCTTCGACCAATGGGGAGTTGAACTCGGCAAGGAACTCGCCACAGCTTTGCTGCCGATGGTCAAGGGCGAGGTTTCCACCGATGCCAAGGACGCTTCGACACGCGGTTTGCTGGTTGCACTGACCGGCTGACACCCGCCAGGCAAGTAACACTCCCGGGAACTGCAGCAAAGCCGGAGCTTCCGCCATAATTCTGCCCTACGGACCGCTATCTGTTTCACATCGTTGAAGAACTCTAGACAGGTTTCTTGGTCGACACCGAAAGGTTGCGACAAACAGAGATTGCCCCGAAACGCAATCCGGCTTACCTTCGGTGAGATATTCAATGTCCAAGAATCCTAATATGGATTCCGGATTACATGATTTGAACGCGCCGTCTCAAACGGCCCGAAAGGGAGATAACTTTGATGAAGAAGTTTGTATTGCTTGCAGCTGTTGGCATTGCTCTGGCGGGATGCCAGTCCGACAGCCAGCGTGACCGTGCTCTTGTCGGCGGCGGCCTGGGTGCAGCCACCGGTGCAGCAATCGGCGCAGCGGCAACAGGTGATGTCGGCGGTGCCCTCGTCGGCGCGGCAATTGGTGGTGCAGGCGGCGCGATCGTCGGTGGTGCGACCACCCCGAAAAATTGCGTTGCATACGACCGCTATGGCAATCCGTACCGGGTGGCTTGTCCATAAGACAGTCATTGCTTTAGGCTAAGCGCTGCACGTGGACCTCTTGGAAGGAAATGATGAAAAAAGTTCTTTTGATTGCCGCTGCAGCTGCTTTCCTGGCAGGCTGCCAGTCTGACAGCCAGACCGATCGCGCACTCGTCGGTGGCGGCCTTGGTGCCGCGACGGGTGCGATCATTGGCGCTGCTGCCGGTAACGGTGCGGGCCCGGCGCTGGCCGGGGCAGCGATTGGTGCAGCCGGCGGCGCGATTGTCGGTGCTGCAACGACACCGAAAAACTGTGTCGCCTATGACCGCTATGGCAATCCGTATCGAGTCGCCTGCCCTTAATAACTCTGGATATTGGATAACCTCGCCCTGGTAAGGTTCTGTTAACCATAAATCCCCAACCTTGGCGGATCGTTATTTCGCCAAGGAACACCGGATGAATCGCATCCTTGCGGCCACGGCCCTCGCACTTTTGCTGGCTGGCTGCGCCAACACCGAAAGCCAGCGCGACAGAATGCTGATTGGTGCAGGGCTGGGTGCAGCAACAGGCGCCACAATCGGTGCCGTTGCAGGATCAACCGTCAATGCTTCTATTGCTGGTGCTGCCCTCGGCGCGATCGGTGGTGGTCTCGTTGGTGTCGTGACCACTCCCCGCAATTGCATTGCTCACGACGAGTATGGGACGCCCTACAAGGTGCGCTGTCCGTAGGCCTCCCCCAGCCAACTTACTTCCTATCCAACATTGGGATTCGTCGTCAGGTAGAGCGGCAACGCTGCCGCTCCCAGATGAGGTTTCTTGTCTGCCTCCGCGCGAATGAAAGTCGGGTGCGGACCGAAATGATCTTCCCCAAGCGAAGTGCTCGCAGAAAGCCGCTCAATCAATTCAGAGAAAATTCCGTCCGGCAATCGCCCTCCCAATACAATCGCATCGGGTGACATCGTCCTGGTGATGATCAGGCTGAGCCATCTGAGCTGGTCCTCAACCCTATCCACCCAGTTCAATATGCATTCGTGCTGAAGATCTTCTTCCCTGATCTGTTCCAGGTTATCGGCGGCAAGGCCTGCCTCTTTCATGGTCGCCAGCAGATCCGAACCGGAGGGGCGCGGTTTGGATTTGGGAAAAAGCCCTCCAAACTCCGCTGCTGAGGCGCTTTTGCCCAGATAAAGCGACTGGTTGATGACAGCCGCACCACCGACGCCGTGAGACAGCCAGATGTAGCTGAAATTGCGAATGGAGCGACAGCTTCCAAAATGAAGCTCTGCGAGACAGGCGCATTTGGCATCATTCAACTGATGAACCGGCATATCAAAATAGGGTGCAAAATCCTTGCTCGCGTCGATCTCCGGCCATTCTGAAAAATACTGGGTCTGCCGCACGATGCCGGGCCTGCTGGTATGTTGCCCCGGATAGCTGATGCCACATCCGATGAAACGGTCCGGCTGCAATCCAAGTTGCCGTATTTGTCGATCGACGGATGCACCGATGAGCTCCATGAGCTGAGCAAATTCACGATCGGTAATGGCTGAAGTCTCTTCAGAAACCACCTCGCCTAACGCGTTGACGATACAGATATAATATCTTTCAGGATCGATAAACACACCGGCAGAAAGTAACCCCATCGGGCGTAGCTGGAGCAATTTGGACGGATAACCACGACGGCCCGCGCGGTTCGGGTCAACCTCTTCCACAAGCAACCCATCGTCCAGGAGCTGATTGACGATCCGAGTTACAGTCGATGGTTGCACATCCAGCAAATCAGCCAACTTCAACCTGGAAATCGGCCCCTGTGCGCGAAGCAACTGAATGAGGCGCCGTGCACTCGGCTTTTGCAGTGTGTTCAATTCAGACTCCCTATCTCGCATCACCCTAATAAATTGCATCACGCAAATAAACCTTGATTTTTTAATTTGCGCTCCGCAATATAATAATCGCTCGACGTTTTCGACGGGCACGACCTTGTGAGGGAGGAACGAATGAATCCGAAAAAAGCATTGTTGAAACTCGGTGTCGCCATAACCGCGTCGCTCTCAGCCTCGGTGGCCTTTGCCGACGGAACAGTTACCGTTTACACGGCAGCACCTCAGAATTTTGTCGATGAACTTGTGCCAATGTTCGAGGAGGCATCCGGCACGAAAGTTGAAATCATCAAAGCCGGTTCCGGAGAACTCCTGAACCGTTTGACAGCAGAATCCGCCTCCCCTATCGCCGATGTGCTCTGGAGTGTCGACGGGACGGTAGTGGACTTCAATCCAGATTTGTTCACAGCTTATGTGTCGCCTGAACAGGCCTCGGTTAATCCTTCACTGGTGAAGAGTGAACTTTGGTCACCGTTCACGGCGGTTGTGATGGCCTTTGCCGTAAACAAGGACGCATTGGGCGACACACCGGTGCCGACAAGTTGGTCGGATCTGGCCAAGCCTGAATATGACGATCTGGTCTCTTCGGCGCGTGCGGACAAATCCGGTTCTGCCTACATCCAGTTCGCGACCGTTCTACAGGCATTCGGCGACGAAAAGGCCGGGTGGGATGTCTACAACGGCATGCTTTCCAATTTTGTCCTGTCAGACAGTTCCGGCGCTGTCCCACGGTTTGTAAATGACGGCGAATTGCCGATCGGAATCACGCTGGAGGACGCAGCGCTTCGTTACAAGGAAGGCGGAGGACCTGTCGAGATCGTCTACCCTGCGGAAGGCACTGCCATTTCGCCTGATGCGATTGCGTTGGTCGCAGGTGCTCCAAATGCCGATGCAGGCAAGGAATTCATAGACTTCATCCTGTCGGCGGACGCACAGAAAGTCGTTGCCGACCAGGGGCGTCGTCCGGTTCGCACCGACGTATCCTCCAATGAAAGCCTCGTTCCCTTAAGCGACATCAATGCTGTCGACTATGACTTCCAATGGGCAGCCAAGGAGCGCAAACGCCTCGTGGAAGCGTGGGGGGAAGCCGTTCTCGATCACCAATAAGCAGACGATTGAGCAAAAGATGCGGCCGGGTTTCCCGGCCGCGCAACCAACAGGAATTTGGGAGGGGCAACGGCAATGGCATCCGTTGATATCGTCAATATCAGGAAATCTTACGGACCTATTCTGGCCCTGTCAGACATCGATATTCAGATCGAATCCGGAGCGTTTTTCACCCTGCTCGGCCCAAGCGGCTGCGGAAAGACCACACTACTGCGAACAATCGCGGGATTTCACTTGCAGGACTCCGGCTCAATCCTTGTAAACGGCCGGGAAATACAAAACATGCCTGCGCACAAACGCGGCGTGGGAATGGTGTTTCAGGACTATGCGGTCTTCCCGCATCTGAGCGTCAGCGACAACGTGGCTTTTGGACTGAAGAGGAAGAAGTTCCCTTCATCCCAAATCAAGCCGAAGGTAGCCGAGGCACTCAGGATCGTTCAACTCGAGGAATTCGCGCATCGAATGCCCCACGAGTTAAGCGGCGGTCAACAGCAACGCGTCGGTCTCGCTCGGGCAATAGCAGTAGATCCGACCGTCCTCCTGATGGACGAACCTCTGTCAAACCTGGATGC
>NZ_JAILWL010000529.1 GCF_025698965.1 Roseibium sp. | reverse complement strand
GAACTTCAGCTTGGCGATCAACCTCAGTTCCTTTTCCGCAAGCGTCGAGGCATAGTCGGGCACTCCGCCCGGATAACGGTTTTCAAGGCCTTGCCAGGTCAGCCGTTCCAGCCGGTCCTGCGGGTTCTCGCCGTCACTGATCTCGTCGGGATATTCATAGGAAAGCTCGGACAGGTCGAAGCTGCAGCGGGTCGCGATCTCAACACTCCGCCTGAGGGCCGCCGGATGGTGGCGATAGAGCCGGGCCATGTCGCCGGCCGATTTCAGCCGCCGCTCGCCGTTCAGGAGAGCCTTCGTGCCGATCTCGTCGATGGTGCAGCCTTCGCGCAGGCAGGTCAGCACATCGGCAACCCGCCGTCGGTCCGCCCGGTGCATCAGCACATCGCCGACGGCCACCATCGGTGTTGCCAGACTGTGGGCGGCTTTGGCACAGGTGCGGAACCAGGCCTGGTCGGTGCCGTCATAGCGCGGTGCCGCGCCCAGAAACACATGACCTGGAACCTCCTGGCGCAGAGTGCGGATCTGGTCTTTAGCCGTCTCGCAAAATTCGGTTTTCGCATGATCAAACTGCGGCAGGGCAATGAAGACCAGACCGGCGCAGAAGTTCATGAGGTCGCTGAATTCCAGATGACAATCGCCTTTTTCCGCGCGCCGTTTGCCGAGGGTGAGCAACTGGCTGAGCCGTTCATAAGCCGCACGGTCGGTCGGCAGAGCCACCCAGTCGAGCGGACTGTCCTCAAGCACCAGCCGCGCGCCGACAATCAGGCGCGGCAGTTTCAAGGTCTCCGGTGCATTCAGCACCTGGGAGCTCCGGTCCTGAGGTGTCTGGCTCTCGACAGAAAGAGGGGAGGCCGTACTCGTGGCCTGTCGCGAGGACGGATCGACGGTGGTGTGGGACCGGATCTGAATACTTTCTTCGGTCGTCCTTCTGATTTCCTTCAGCGCCGAATAGGCCCTGACAACACCGGCAAGCGAATTCCAGTCGGTGACGGCAATGGCCTCCAGACCGAGGGACGCGGCGCGGGTCACCAGTTCCTCCGGATGGGATGCGCCCCGCAGAAAGGTGAAATTGGAGGTGACGCACAGTTCCGCATAGCGGGGAATATCCCAATGCAGACTGTCGGGCATGACATGGGAGGTCATCAGCCGAACTCCCCTTGCACGAACCAGCCCGGGTTCTGCGGTGTGTGGAACAGCCACAACCGCTGACCCTGACGCGTGCCGACGCGCCAGTAGTCTCTGAGGCCATGGGCCCAGCTGTCATTGTCTTCCCACCAGGCCGGTGTGATCCGTTCCGGGCCTTCCGCCTCCTGTGTCGTCAGGGACCGGCCCCGCCAGCGGAAACGGTTTGGCGGTTGCGGGCCGTTGCCGAGAATGGGTTCGGGCGGAAACAGCCTCAAGGGACGGGGGCGCCTGGCAGGCCAGAACCGGACCGGACGGCTGTAGGCGGCCGGAACGAGTTTGAAGCTGCGTTCGGGGATATGGCTGTCGACAGGGGCAAAGCGCAGGATGTTTTCAAGGCCCAACCGGTTGCCGAGCTGGGTGATCAGATCGGCAAGGCTGTCTTTCTCCCGGGTCTGCGCCCGGTCCAGTTGACGCAGGCCGAGTTCTTCGATCTGGACAGCCTCCAGACGGATCATGTCGATGCCATAGCCGGCATCGACCGCGCTGACGCCACGCTCGAACAGAGCCAGCATCCGCTCCGCATCGCGCATCGGCCGGGCGAGGCGCAATTCGACCGACTGGTTTTCCTGATCCACCCGGCGGAAGGTCAGCCTGAGGCTGCGTGCGCCCTTCTGTGCCGTGTCCAGCCGGGCGCACAGATGAGTAAGCAGTCGCCGGGTGCCCGCCATGACGTCGTCCAGAAGGCCGATCGGGTCGGGCAGGGTGATCCTGACAGCGAAATTCTGTTCGTCCTTCAGGGGGGAAATCTGCTCCCCGATGGCTCCAAGCGCCTGATCGAGATGCCTGAGCACACTCTGGTCATAGCGCCGGGCAATGGTGGCCCGGGGAAGGTTGTAGAGCTCCGATACGGTGGCGATGCCAAGGCGCTCCAGGTTTGTGCAGGTCTCGTGGGAAAGACGCAGGGCGGCAAGCGGCAGGGATCCGATCCGGGCAAGGGTCTCGTCGGATCTGGCAATGCCTTCGGAAAAATGGGACAGCGCCCAGGCCGCCCCCGGTGTTGAAGCAAGGCCAAGGCGGGTGGTGAGGCCCGCCCGGGTCAGCCGGGCCCTGACATCGTCAAGAAGCGGTTCTTCGCCTCCCAGAAGATGGGCCGAGCCGGTAATGTCCAGAAACAGACCATCCCGACCGTCAAGGCCAACCCAGGGGCAATAACGTGTCGCCCATCGGGCCAGCAGTTTCAAAAAGCGCTGATCGGCCTCCGGGTCGGCGGGCCTGGTCAAAAGACCCGGGCAGAAACTGCGGGCATGCACCAGCGTCATGCCCCTTTGCAGACCGAATGTTTCCGCGCGTGGGCACAGATCGTAGATCCGTTCCGAATTGCGGTCGAAAAGGGTCAGGGCAAAAGGCGCGTCGACGGGACCGGCACGCAGGGAGCGCTCAGCCGACAGCCTTGGAAACCACAATGACACGATGCGACGCTGCATCCCAACGGACCACCCATTCCGATAATGTTCCTATTTTGTTCTTTATAAGTGACCAGCGCCAGTGAGTCGAGTCATGGCTGTTTTGAGGTGGATGGTTTTGACGAGGAGAGGGGGAGGGAGACATACCGCTGCAGCGCCATCTTGTTTCAGCGGCATTGCTGCCCGCACCTTCCGGAATGACCAACAGGCCGGTTGTGCGCCCGGCTTCCGCAGCCAGCTGCAGACGCCTGCCTTCGGTCAGGCCCACCGGGCCGCTGACTTCGGCAACCACAAGACCGGCGGCCCCGGAGCGCAAGGCCGTTTCGGCACTTGTCAGCACATCCAGCTGAGTGTCGGCACGGGCAATCAGCAACTTGCCGGGGTCGCAATAAGGGGAAAGGCCTTCCGGATTGACTGTCGGTTGCCAGCGTTCCGACACCCAGACCACAGCCCCCTTGGCTTGCCCGGCGCTGATCGCGGCAAAAACCAGTCCGCCTTCACCGCACACTTCATGAGCGCGGGATCTTTTGAGCGGAAACACGGATGAAAACGACAGTGACATGAAAGTGACCCTAACCGAAGCGTTTCGCCTTCGAAAGTCGGAGGATGTGATTTTCGAAGGTGTTCCGAAACCGCGCTCCGACGTGCCGCAGAACAGGGTGATTCTCGGGAAACGGACAGGGGTATATCTCTCCGACAGCAGTGAGGTTTATAAATAGGTAGAAAAATCAATATGTTGAAGGAGGTGAACTTTCATTGGGATGAAAGACGTTCCGGTTTCATGTGAGTTGACCGGATTTTCTGAAATTACAAAAAACAACGAGACCGAAGTGCTTTTTCAGTACTGAGGGGGAGAAGAATTGTGCAGTTGAAACCGTTTGTAGTACGGTAGAAGCCGGATCTTTTCCGAAATCGGGGAAGTCAATTGAAATTTTTAATTCTTTCCCTCTTGCAGATGCGGGCAAGGCGTCTTTTAATGTTCATATGAACGTCATACAACGTTCATATGAAAACAATACGAAACGCAGGCGCTATCGTTTCTGGTGCTGATGAAGCCATTTCAGTGCCAAGAAAACCAACTGCTGACCGGGGCGGATACGCCCTTCTAGATGGGAGCAAATAAATATGGCTTATCGTAAGACTGTCGCCAGCCTTGTCGCTGCGGCTGCCCTCCTGGGCACTTCTTCCGCTTCTTATGCCGCAACCGACATCTCCTGGTGGCACGCCATGGGTGGCCGTCTGGGTGAAGTTGTTGTCGACATTGCAAACGGCTACAACGAATCTCAGGACGTTTGTAAAATCACACCGGTATTCAAGGGTACCTACGAAGAGACCCTGACCGCAGGTATCGCGGCATTCCGCGCTGGTGAACAGCCGAACATCCTGCAGGTGTTCGATGCCGGTGCAGCGACCATCATCGGTGCGAAAGGCGCTGTTATCCCGGCTCAGGACATCCTGGAAAACGCTGGTGTCGAATTCAACATCGAAGATTACATCGACGGTGTTCGCTACTTCTACGCCGACAGCGACGGCAAGTTGATCGGCATGCCGTTCAACTCCTCCACTCCGATCCTCTACTACAATGTAGACGCTCTGAAAAAAGCAGGTGTCGAAGCTCCGAAGACCTGGGAAGAATTCCAGGAAATCGC
>NZ_JAILWL010000528.1 GCF_025698965.1 Roseibium sp. | reverse complement strand
GGCAAAGGAATTGTCGTGAATGAAGGCCAGCAGTTTGACGGCCACCGGATCGGCCACCTGTTGCAGACCGTTCGCATCGGCTTTCGTCAACGCGCCCTTGTCGGCAAACCAGCCGGTTATGTCGAGATTCAATGCATTCAGATTGCCCTATGTCGTTCTGTCACGAAAACCCGAACATCTCCGGATCGCGCCTTGCTGCAACAATCAGCTGCCGCGCCCGCGCCGGATTACGCTCCGGCATTTCGGCCTGCTGCTTGAGGTTGGGATTGCGCAAATCAAATGGGTTTCCCTTCAAAGACGCGCCATTGCCACTTGGTTTCGGTCTCGGCACGGGAACCGCATCACGGGTACCTCGTATTCGGCTGTCCGCCCGCTTAGTTTCAGAGCCCAATTGAATTGCGGGAGGTTTGCTAGCCGGAATAGGCGTCGCCATAGTGTTCAATGCGCCCATGCTATGTGTATCAAAGATACTCGGGGGCATTCGTGCAGCCCGCTCTCCTGCCACGAGGCTGCGCAAGTCCGCTTCGGCTTCTGTCTTGCGGACAAATTCCGTTAACTCCGCCGACGGCGGAGAATAGATTTCACCAATTCGGCGTTCCACATACGCTAGTTTGTTCCCATACTGACTATCGGTCGCATAACCACCAGATCGCCCATAACGAAGCCCCTCCGCGGCTTCTTCAAAACTCAGCGCAGACATCGCTTCAGGCCAGCGGCGCTCAACTGTCGCGACCCAGTCTTTGATACTTTCCTCCAGACTGTCATACTTGCGAAATCTGTCGGTAAGCTCGACCCTTTTGCCACCCTCCTCTTCCCAGGTACGAAATTGTTGGACCGGTCCCGTCCATGAAGAACCCGCCTTTATTCCGAAATAGTTATTTCCCTTGACAGACTTTCCATACCCCCGTCTCTAGTGAGGCTTGCGCCGCAGCGAGCCGGGCTTGCGGTTCAGGCAACCCAATGTTCCGTGCTGCAATGTAAATTCGGCGCGAGAAAGTATTGACGCGAGAATTCATGAAAAAAATTTTCCTTCTGATGTCGGTTTTTGCCACTCCCGCTTCTGCACAGGTGCAGTTTTGCCCAGGCTCAGAAATTCCCTACACATTCACCATTTTCCAGGATGTATTACTGATAAATCGGGCGTACCATCGGGCCTTCTGTCAAAAGACGGAAGGTGACAAGTACGAATGTCTTGAGAAGTGGCCCGGAGACGAAACCCCCAGCGTTTACGTCGTCCACGCTAAACGGCTGGAAAACGGCAAACTTTCAATTCGGCCACCGCTTGAAAACGACGAACCGATGATTGTCCCGGAATGTGAGTAGACTTAAGCTAAGTGATACACTGAAGATAATCTTCATTACTGGTTGACCGTCAGCAATTTCAATTTTTCAAAGTGTTCTTGTGCTGATTTTCCGCAAATCGATCTCAAACCCTGAACAGTTTCGGGTCCCTTGCTGCCACCATGATCATCTGCCGTGCCCGCGCCGGGTTTTTCACCAGAAGCTCGGACTGTTCCTTCAGGTTGAGGCAGTCGCTTGCGAAGGGATCGGCACCGCTGCTGCCCTCAGTCAGCCTGGAAAGGCCAACCTCGGCAAATGACCTGTCGTGGATGAAGGCCAGCAGTTTGACGGCCACCAGGTCGGCCACCTGTTGCAGACCATTCGCATCGGCTTTCATCAGCGCACGCTTGCCGGAAAACCATCCGGTGATGTCGAGTTTCAATGCGTTCAGATTGCCCTATGTCGTTCTGTCACGAAAACCCGAACGCCTCCGGATCGCGCCTTGCAGCAACAATCAACTGCCGCGCCCGCGCCGGATTACGCTCCAGCATTTCGGCCTGCTGCTTGAGATCAGGGTTTGTCAGATCAAACGGATTGACACCCTTTTTCGAACTCGGCTGACGCATCGAAGTGTCTCCCCCGCTCTTTGGCTTCGACACGGGAACCCCAAACCCGGGCTTTGACCCCTGTATGGAATTCAAGTGCGATCCATTTATCGCACTGTTTTTCGGTAAAGGCAGGCGCGCCGACTTTCCAGTGCGGTTAGGAATGGTGGTAGGACGCCGATCTTGCTTGGCTCTCTTTTCTGGTTTTGAATCCTGCAAGCCCAAAAACTCGCTTGCCAGTGATACAGCTTTGTCGTCGGCGTAGAACTCAGCTATCGCATTCCCGGCTTGCTCGGCCGAGCCAAACTTTCCTGCCGCAAGCTGGCTGGACCAGTGCCCCGCCCTTGTCCTGTTCGACACCAGCAAACCGTGAATGAGCTTTTTCGCATTCTTATGGTCGTCCCCTAGTTTTCCGAATTTGAAAAGGGCTGCTTGCAAATCTTCATCAGCGACCGCACCCGCCCCATATTGATCAAAAAGATAGTCGCGCATCTGCGTGATTTTGGCGGTCTTTTGGGTATTGGCCTTCGCCTTGTTCATGGTCGCTGCTAATACTTCATGTGCTTCCATTCGGCGTTTATCGACCGGATACCGCTCGTTCAATGACACCCGATTTACTCTGTTAAAAGCACCATTAACTCTGGAATTGACTAAATCATCATCAAGTTTCTTTTTCCAATACTCATCCATAATTTTTCACTCACAACGCTTTCGCAACACAGCAGGTTTCAAGATGTTTTTGTTAGTCTAAGCAGGCTGAAAGGTTTTTTCGGAAAACGCCTACTGCTCTCGCGTAAACATAACCACGGGCCGTTTGGAACCCGGGGGTCACCAATATTAGTCTTTTGCCCTGACCTGAAATCACCCCACCTGTAAGTTGAACCGGTACGATTTGGAAGGCTGCCTGCGACAAGAACACGTGGGACAATCGGAACACGCCAGCTCAACCGGTTGCTCAGGGGCTTGAAAAAATGTGCAAAGTTCGCTCCGCATCGCCCCAAACGCTTGTTGACCACAATGGTGATCACTTCAATTGTTTCGACGACAAGCCCGATCCAGAACACCTAACCAAATTGGGTGGATTTGACTATTCCGGTTCGGTGCTTCGGTTCGGTGCTTCACCGGAAGTCAAACTCTCGCAACCAGGCACAGCAATGCTTCCCGGACAGTCAAATGTCCCAACGATTGGCTAAACAGAAAATCTTGGCCATTACGATTTTTCAAAGTAAATATTATCCAAATGAGCTAGAATGACATTAGTCAAAAGTACATCGTAAGAACATCAATCCGAATTCAAAATACTCCTGAAGGGAACGCTCGCAGGCCTCGTGAAGATCAGCGTCTGCATTATCAGGCAATCAATCTGTTCCTTTGAAGCAGGCTCGGCACTCGAATAGACGGTCATGCTGTTGAGTGGCGTACGGCCGTCGTCAAAACCCGTGAATTCGATTTGAGAAGAGCAATGCCTATCGAACAGATTTTCTCTGTAGAAATACTCGGCATATTTCATATCATCCAGGGGAGCACCCAGCTCGACAGCAGTTCCCCAGCCACCGGCTTTTCTCAAGTTGACATAATACAAAGACAACGCCAGATTGTGGATGTATTGTCCCCTGGGATCAAGAATTTCTGATATTTCCACATTTCCCGGTTCCAGGTCTTCACTCCAATCCCTAAGCTCCCTGGAAAGGTCCACGTTGAGTGCTACGATTGTATCTGTTTGCATATAATCGAGTTCATTTATTGGAACTCCGTAATATTTCTGTCGACCATAAGGGAGGTGTATAAAGTCAAACTCAGGAAAAATCGGAAAACTAGCCGCATTTTTCTCTATTTCTCCTTCAGAAAAGCCCAGATAGAGGACGCGTATTTCTTTTCCAGGCTTAATCTTTGATTTTAACTGATCATGTTCTGAATTCACGTAGTCTTTGATCGCTTTGTTTAAAGCTAAAGGTTGGTCCTCCCAAATAATCGTGTGTTTTTCCTCCGCTAAAGTGACCGAAGAAATAGTGCACAGGCAAGCGATAGAAAAAAACCAACGAACATTTTTGCAATATCGATTAGCTGAACAATTCATTTTATCCCTGCACCAAAACACTGAACCAAAGACCAAATTCGCAACTTAAAACAGCGGCGAGTTCATATTTCGTTCTAAATCAACCATCGATTGCGATCAAGCATTGAAGAAATTCGCTGCCTCGCAAATCAAATCCCGAACTTCTCCGGATTACGCGCCAGCATTCCGGCTTCCACGTTCGATCGTCGTTTGATAAAAATAATCGCGTTCTCCGTAAATCTTCGTCAAAAGGTCTATTTCGCCCTGCGTCAAATATCTTTTCTCACTCATTTATGTTTGCTCTTTCT
>NZ_JAILWL010000527.1 GCF_025698965.1 Roseibium sp. | reverse complement strand
GAACGCAAAAAAAGGCAAAGCCAGCAGAACGACCATAAGCGGTTGGATGTAATAGTGATCGATGACCGGCTGCAATAGATAGATCAGTCCGGCACCAGCTGCGGCCACGAAGGCTCCAATGAAAAAGGCGGCTCGGCGGCTGGTGTGAAGGAACCCGCGCAATCCGTCCAGATCGCCGGTTTGCCTGTATTGCGGAATGAACCGGTTGGCCGACGAAGAAAATCCTCCGCACGCCACCACGCCAAGGACGATGACGCAAGTCCAGGCAACGGAATAAATTCCGTAATCATGCGCACCCATGAGACGTGCCAGGACAATTTGCGACAGATAGGCAAGCGCTGCACCGGCAATCCGTATGGCAAAAGTGGAAACCGCCATACGGCCAGCCGCCTGCTTGTCCGAACCGGTGCCCTTCAAAAAGCCCGCAGCATGGTCGATACCCTTCCCCAACACCTGAGGCCAGATGGCGTCTTGAAAACGCTTTGTCCAGGAATTGGCGGAAAATCGCACGTCGGGGTCCCTTGTAAATACAATTGCGTATTTTTGACACGAGGGACTTAATTTTCTATGGCGAATCCACCGGAAGAGGCCGATTAGTTTCACAGATCCGTGAAATCGGTCAGCCAATGGCCGGTTCCTTCCGGCCCAACGCAGCGCGGATAACGGTCATCTGCTCTAACGCGTCGTGATAAACGCCACCGGGACTGTCCAAGACGATAGTCGGCGCGATCTGCGATAGCGTGTGTCAGGCAGCCCCATGCCTGGTCTTGTCGGCGATGATCAGATCAGATTGAAGAGAAGCAATGACTTCAAGGCTCGGCGTTTTCCGGCTTCCGACCGATTGCCAATCCTTCCCGGTTGCATCCGTGTTTGCCGGAATGATGCTTTCAGACTTGTTGTCGTCGGCAATTCCAACTGGTTTCACACCGAGCGAAGCCAACGCATCGACAAAACTGTATTCCAGCACAGCAACCCGTTTCGGTGCATCGGGAACTGAACTGATCCCAATTCATGGGAAGTTTCGCCGGCCTGAGATGCCAGCGGGCCGTACGCTCCGAAAGAAATCATCAGGAATAGAAGTAAGTCGTTTGCGCATCATCAGGCCACCCGTAACTCCAAGACGTCCGGCAGTCGGATAGATTCAATTTCCGACAAGGTGACCGAACGGGGGCTGGAGCAGTTTCAATTCGACTTGCCATCGCCTGACTGCTCTCTCGTTTGGCTTGCCTGTTCGATAAAAAAGTCCGGAAAGCGAGATGAGCTCCCTCAAGGTTTGGGAAGGTTGGAGGCAGCGGTAATGTTCATGAGTTTTTGTGTCGAGTTTTCAAATTCAGATCTACCGTTTTGAGGGCAAACAAACTGATAACCCGCGTCAGGTTGGCACCTGAACATCGAGCCCGCTGTCATTCACCTGTAGCGCTCCACAGTTTTCCGCACTAAACCCCGACCGGGTCCGTTCTCTGGTTTCCGTCTATCCAGAGGCGGACCCGGCATGAGGTTCGTGTGTTCAGTAGAACTGGCGCCAGAAGCGGTAGGAATTTTCAAGTCGCCGCAGCCTGGCCTTGTCCCGATCACTCAGATGTTCCGACCGGGCGGTTAGAATTGTGATTTCCTTGTGCAATTCGTTCATATGACGATCCGCGTACTTCCTGAGCATATCCTCCTCCAATGTTGCGAAAGACCTATTGGAAGATATATTGCCTCAAATGAAGACAAAACATCAAATTAACTTTTCTTCATAATCTATAAATTCTACTATTAAGAATAAATAAAAGTTAACTTGATAACAGTAGGTATTACTGATAGGATATTTTTAAATATTCACGAATTAATTCAGAAAATTACTTGTAATTTTCTTCAGCTCGAAAACCAAGATTGCTTTATACATTTGCGACCGCTTCAAACTATGCCCTTGACAGGCGCAGCAAAATTTGGAACAAATCATGAACAAATGAAAATCTGACTTCGATTCTCCGTCGACTTCCAACAATAATTGTAGATGTGTCGAATTGGAAATTTCGGGAATCGCCTTGCGGATGACAGGGACTGCCTCTCCCTCCATCCGCTGTTAGATCCGGTCCCTGCCCCGCCGCCTTGCGCAGGGGCCGGATATCTCATTTGTCACTGAGTTGAGGTTTCAATAGATCGAACAGGGCGGGCCGGTCTTGCACGCGGGCAATCAGCATTCCTCCCTCCAACTGCGCCAGAACTGCAAGGCTCTGCCTTTCAATTTCCTCCGCCGAAAGCCTTCCACCCCAGGCTGTCTTTTTGAGCCCTTTTTGCAACCAAGCATCTGTACGATCAAAAAATCCCTTTGCCTCCTCGGCAACGGTTTCGGGCAATCCGGTAACTTCTGCGGCCAGCACTCCACACAGACACATTTGACCGTCGCTCGACAGAGCTCTGGCAAACTCGCCATGCAATTTCGACACTAGGTGCTGGGCATCTTCAGAGCTGTCTTCCGGATCTCCAAGGGCATCGAGAAACCGGTCGGTATAACGACGTGCAACGCAAGCGCCGAGGTCTGCCTTGGTCGGAAAATAGTAGTGAACGCTGGAACTTTTCACGCCGACACCCGCGGCGATTTCTCGAAAGCTGAACCCGTTGTAACCGTTCCGCCGGATCATGTTTTCCGCCAGATCCATTATCCTGCTTTCAGTTTCGGCGTGGGGTTTGGGCATCTCAGAAGTCCTTCATCTATCAATCGATAGATAAGGGTTGACATCCCGTTTCTCAACACCAATATCTGCACCATTCTAATCTACCTATCAGTAGGTAGATATTTAAATCAAGGATGGAGACGAGACATGACACAAGCAATAGCAATCATTCAGGGTGGTTCCTCGGGAATGGGCCTGGCCACAGCGCACAGGTTGGCAGCACGCGGAGTGCCCCTGATCCTGATCGGCAGAAACTCGGAAAAACTGACGCTGGCAAAAAACGAAATCGAGGCGCGTCACAACAGTTCCGTTGAAACCTGGCAGGCCGATGTGACGGACCCAAAAGATGTTGACGCCCTTGTTGAACGCATTGACGGGCTTGGGCGACCTGTCGCCCATCTCGTAAATGCAGCCGGCTATTTCAGCCCGAAACCGTTCCTGGAACATTCCGCCACCGATTTCGACCTTTATCACGCCTTTAACAGGGGCACATTCATGATCAGCCAGGCTGTGGCCCGAAACATGACCAACGCTGGAGCGGGATCCATCGTCAACCTGGGGTCCATGTGGGCACATCAAGCGGTCAAGGCGACGCCCTCTTCCGCCTATTCCATGGCCAAGGCCGGCCTTCACGCCATGACCCAGCACCTGGCAATGGAGCTTGGCGACCAGGGTATCCGTGTCAATGCGGTGGCACCCGCCGTTGTCGAGACACCAATTTATGGGGCATTCATCCCAGAAGATCAGATTTCAAAGACCTTGAAGGAAGGTTTTGACGCTTTTCACCCGATCGGACGGATCGGAACCGCTGACGACGTTGCCGCGACGGTCGATTTTCTTCTGTCTGACCAGGCCGATTGGGTCACGGGCGCGATCTGGGATGTCGACGGTGGCGTCATGGCAGGCAGGAACTGACGCTGCCGCGCATCAACGGACCGACACGCGAGAGCCCCGAACTTTCGGCGCTCCATCGCATTCGAATCGAAATCGAATTCACGCACCCCGGTCATTCGGGGAGCGCTTCAACATAATACCAGCGACCGGCTTTCTTCCGGAATCGGCTCAGCTCGCGATGCTTGGAAAGTTGGCCACCGGACAGATACCTGGCCTCGAACAGCACGGCGCCATCCCGGTCTGTCTCGCCGCCTTTATCGACGGTGAGAACCGTGAGACCGGCCCAATGGTTTTCCGCGGCCCACTTGGCTGTTGCGGCCCCGTCAAACCTGTCCTGGTATTTCGGCCAAAGCGTCTGCTTGAGGTAAGGGATGTTTTCTTGGACATAGGCCGAATAACGCGAGCGCATAAGCGCTTCGGCCGTCTTTGGTATTGCCTGACCACCGAGATACGGCTTGCAACACATCTCGAACGATGCCCCGCTGCCGCATGGACAAGACCCCTCAGCCATTAACTTCTCCCGAGTTTGCGTCTTTTCCGCTCTCTACCACTTGGCTGTTCCCGCCGCTATGATTTGTCCAGGTAATCCGCAGAATCGGGTCCCAGGCAGAATCGGGTCGAAGTATGAAACTGGCAACATTCAACATGGAATCATTCGGCTCCGACCGTTTTGACATAGCCGCGCTCCGGCCGCGCCTGGATGCCT
>NZ_JAILWL010000526.1 GCF_025698965.1 Roseibium sp. | reverse complement strand
AACAACACCCGAGTTCACCATGCCCACTTCATTATCATTATCACTTGGAATGTTTACCAGTCTTTTGAGACTCAATCCCGGTTTTTCCCCTAAAGGGACTGAAAATCAGGCAAATTCAAGACCCGACCGTTACAAGTTGACAAATACGATCAATCAATTACGTGGATCCTTGCGATTGTGACTATGGATGCAGGATACCGCCATGCCCAGTTTTTCTTCCGGATCTCCTGAAACTCTGGAATTTCTTCGGAACCGACGTTCGCATCCCTGTGTGACCATGTCCGAACCAGGGCCGGATGAAGCACAGATCGCAGATATTCTGACGATTGCTGCGCGTGTGCCCGATCACGGCAAACTGGCTCCATGGCGCTTCATTCTTTACCGGAAGGGGCAGGGCCAGAAAATTGGTGAAAAACTCGCCGCACTCCATGAAAACAAAAACGGCCCGCTGGACGCGGATCAGAGGCAAAAGGAACTGACCCGGTTCACACGGTCGCCTTTGGTGGTCGGGGTGGTAAGTACAGCTGCGAAACATCCGAAAATTCCTGTGTGGGAACAACAGTTGTCGGCAGGAGCCGTTTGCATGAACCTGGTGACCGCGGCTGCGGCTTCTGGGTTCGTGTCCCAATGGTTGACGGAATGGTACAGCTTCGATGAGGAAGCATCCCGTTTTCTGGGGGCAGGAGAAGGCGAGCAATTTGCCGGGTTCGTGTATATCGGATCTCCAAGCCAGCCGCCCATCGAGCGTCCGCGTCCGAACCTGTCCGACCTGATCTCCAACTGGACCGAAACCGAGTAATAGATGTTTTACGAAACCGAGAAAAACGACCATGGCCTGCCGCATAACCCATTCAAGGCCATCGTCTCGCCAAGGCCGATCGGCTGGATCTCCTCGCTTGACAATGAGGGCCGCACAAATCTTGCGCCATACAGTTTCTTCAACAGCGTGAGCGACAAGCCGCCGATTGTCATGTTCTCTTCCTCCGGTTTCAAGGACAGTGCGGCAAATGTTGAACAGACGGGGGAGTTCGTTTGCAACATGGCGAGCTGGGATCTCAGAAACGAGATGAATGTTTCTTCAGCGTCTGTTGATAGCGAGGTATGTGAGTTCGAATTGTCGGGTCTTGAAATGGCCCCGTCCAGGCTCGTCAAGGTTCCCAGGGTCGCCAAGGCGGTCACCGCGCTGGAATGCAAATATCTGCAGACGTTGCGCATGAAAGACCTGAACGGCCACGATACCGACAGTTACGTCGTCTTCGGTCAGGTTGTCGGAATTCATATTGATGACAGCATAATCGTTGACGGGCGGGTGGATGTAACGCTTTACAAGCCGCTTTCGCGTCTTGGTTACATGGAATACGCCGCTGTCACCGAGGTTTTTGAGATGACGCGGCCAAAGACTTGATGCATTGGATCTAAAACGCGTTTCCGAAAAGGCGCTGGCAAGTCAGTGCCTTTTCAAATTGGTTACCGCGACTCAGTACATCCACCGGTAGTGAAGTGCAGGCCAACGTGAATATACGACGAATTCTGGCTGGGCTACCGGCGTAAATGTCCGGAAAAACGCCAAAATCTATTATCCGACCCTCAGAATGCACTTAGCTTAGGTGCGGTTAAGGTTTTGTTAACCATTGGGGCGCGAAGGTTAACGAAGTAATAATTAGTTCCATCGAGGAGACGGGGTCATGCATGTTGCTGACACACCCTCGATCGCGTCTAGGATCGAGCTTGCGTTTGAGTCTGCGAGTAACTCCACCGGTACGTCGTTCGACTACCTGGTCAAGACGGCTGCGCGAGAATCGTCACTTAATCCTGCGGCCAAGGCAAAGACTTCAAGCGCCACGGGATTGTTCCAGTTCATAGAATCGACCTGGCTGGAAACAATGAAGGAAGCCGGTCCGAAACACGGACTGCAGAACTATTCCGACCATATCCAGCGAACCAAAGGCGGAAAGTACTACGTCAGCGATCCCAAAATGCGTGAGGCGATTCTCGAGCTGCGCAAGGATCCGGAAGTCTCGTCGATGATGGCTGGTGCACTGACGCAAAAGAATGCGACTTACCTTGAAGGCAGACTTGGCCGGGCACCTTCTGAAGGTGAGCTTTATATGGCGCACTTTTTAGGCGCCAATGGTGCGAGCAGGCTGATTGACGCGACCTCAGTCAATCCCGACATGCGTGCGGATACGGTGTTTTCGACGCAGGCCAAAGCCAACAAGCCGATCTTTTATCACCAGAACGGCACGGCCCGTTCCGTGCAGGAAGTCTATGAGGTAATCGTCTCCAAACACGATGCGGTGACCATGATCGCTGAAGTGAGTGGGAAGAAGAATCTCCGTGCATCCGGCGAATTGACCCAGGTTGCCACGCTGCCGAACGCGAAACCGGCGGGGACGTTTTCGGTCGTGGATCAGAAAAATTTCGACCACCTGGCCGGTGACCCGGCTGCAGCGTTTGCCATGAGGTCGAAACCTCCTTCGCCGGGCCAGATTGCGACAGATACCGTTGCGAGCCTTGCGACCGGCAGCTTTGTGGAGTTCGCAAAGACTTCCGTTCCGAATCCGGAGCGCAATCATAGTGGGGACAGGTCGGAGTTTCAGTACCCGCAAAAAGCGTCGATTAATGGTGCTGAACTTGATGAGGCGATGAACCAGGTCCTGTCGGGTTTCCAGGCGAGCGATACGGCAAGCCCGTTCGAGGCTTTGTTCCGCAATGACAGCGGATCTGCTCAGGCCGAGGTAAATCCTCGTTTCGCAGCGGCATTTGCTGCGGTGGAAGAAGTGGAACTCTTCAGCGCCTTGTCTGGCGCGTCAAACCAGGTTGCCGCACAGGAGCTAGCTTCGGCGGATCAAGGCGGACCACTGGATTTGACCCGCTTCCTGCGCCTGAAGGCCGAAGAAGAACAGAAGGATCTTCTGCCGCCTGCATGACGTTTTGAAACATCTGCAGACCTTGTCAAAATTATGGTGAACCGATCGTTAAGCCTTTGATGTCAGAATCAGATTTGACACTTGGGAAGATTGTTTTACCGCCATGACTGAAAAAGACATTCTGCAGATGAAACAGGAAGATGAGCGCAGCTTGGATATCCAGGCCGCGCAGGACTTCGCGGAGCGCTATTTGGCTGCCGAACAAGACAGCCAGGAATGGACCAGTATGGCTGCAGCTTTGACAATTCTGCTTGATGATCCCAGTCGGATAATCCGCAAGGCGATCGCCAATGTCCTGGCGGCAGCACCCAATGCGCCAGGACATGTTGTCCGGTGCCTTGCCAGTGACGTCGATGAAGTTGCCATACCGATCTTGAAAGCTTCTCCGATACTATCGGATGCCGAACTGGTGGATCTCTTTGCGGAAGGGAACGAGGCAGTCCAAGCAGCGATTGCGGAGCGAGCCAACCTTTCCGCATCTGTGTGCGCCGCCATATGCGAAGTCGGTAGTGAGAGTGCCTGTAGCGTTTTGTTGCGAAACAGCAGCGCTCAGGTGTTGCAATCTTCCTTGTTACGGCTGGCACAGCGGTTTGAAGATCGGCCGGATATGTGCGATCAGCTTCTCAGAACACGAGATCTGCCGCTCTCCACCAGATATGAACTGCTGATGCGGCTCGCGGAAAATCTGGATGATCACCCGATCGTTTTGGAACGCGTTCCGGAAAACCAGCGGCATACGTTCCTGAGCGACGCTGAAGACAAGGTCGTACTCAGGCTTGCGCTTGAGGCCGGGCTTGAAGACCTGCCTGATTTCGTTGAGCACCTTCGTATCAATGGCAAACTGACGACGCGACTGCTGCTCAGGGCGGTTTGCTGTGGCCGCATGCGGTTTTTTGCTGCTGCCCTTGCAAATCTGGGGCAGGTGCCGCTGCCGCGTCTGTGCAAGCTGCTTGTCACTGTCCGCCGCTCTGCCTTGCAGGCGATTCTCCGAAAAGCCGGCTTGCCGCTGAAATCGCATCAAGCTTTTCTTCTGGCAATTGATGTTGCCCGGCAGGCCAAAGCTGATTTCACCTATGACCTTGCCCTTGACGAAGCGCGCTTGTTGACCGAGACCCTGCTTCAGGAAATGCAGGACGGCACTCTTGGTGCAGACGAAGACGTCATTGCATTCCTACGCCGATTTGCCATCGATGTTGCCCGGCTGGAAGCGCGGATGCTGGTGAAAAACAATACGCTTCAGGTTACCAAGGCAGCTTAATCAGGCCCTTGATCCGATTGTGACGCATCTCCAGCCTTGATGTGGCAAGCGGGAGTGTCGGTTGAATGAGCGTTACTTC
>NZ_JAILWL010000525.1 GCF_025698965.1 Roseibium sp. | reverse complement strand
CCGATGATTTTGGGATAGTAAAATGGTTTTTCGGCGCCAATTGCAAACGCCAGCCGGTCTTCACTTGGGCTCCGGCAACCGGAACCGTCGCAAGACCGTCAAAATCGGTGCAGCGCTCATTGCAGCAGCTGTTCTTGCTGGCTGTCAGGGCGACGAATTCATTGCAGGCCCAAACAAGGCGAAACTTCCCGTGAGCGCTTCGTTGAAGCGCAAAATGTCCGATCAGAACATGAGTTCGACATCGCCGATCATGATCCGGATCTTCAAGGAAGAATCGGAACTTGAGGTCTGGAAGCAGTCCAGGACGGGCAAGTACAAGCTTCTGGAAGAATTTGAGATCTGCAAGTGGTCGGGCAAGCTGGGCCCGAAATTCAAGGAAGGTGACCGCCAGGCGCCCGAGGGATTCTACGAGATCACCCCAGCCCTGATGAACCCAAATTCCAGCTATCACCTTGCGTTTAATCTTGGTTATCCGAACAAGTATGATCGGTCGCATGGACGGACAGGATCCCACCTGATGGTGCATGGTGCCTGCTCATCGCGCGGGTGCTACGCGATGACCGACGAACAGGTGCAAGACATTTATGCGCTCGCCCGCGACAGTTTCAAAGGCGGTCAGCGCTCGTTCCAGGTCCAGGCATTTCCGTTCCGGATGACACCGGAAAACATGGCGCGTCACAGAACCAGCGAGCATCTGGACTACTGGAAGATGCTAAAAACCGGTTACGATCACTTCGAGATTTCAAAAACGCCGCCGAAAGTGTCGGTCTGCGAAAAGAAATATGTCTTTGACGCAACCGCACTTGTGGAGGGCGTGCCGTTCCGGGCCAGTGCGAAGTGTCCGGACTACCAGGTCAGCCCGCGAATCGCGACAGCGGTCGCTTCCAAGCAACGCAAGGATGACGAAAAGTTTCAGCAACTGGCCGCCCGCTTCGATGCGCGCGAGGAACGCCAGAAACGCTGGGACGAACGGTCAAACCGCCTTGCCAAGACGTTAGGTGGCGGCAACGATCCGGAAAAGACGCAGACTGCAGTAAGCGAAGAAAATGTACCGGCTGCAGTCGGGCAGGCTGAGGTTGCTGCGACTGAAGTCGTTGAAAACACACCCGCCGTTTCGCAGAAACCCGGTTCGACGGTTGAAACCGCGTTCGCCCCGCAGGAGCAGTCCCGCGGGGGGGCGGTCAGTGGGTTCTTCAAGCGCTGGGTACCATTCGGATCGAAGGCGACTGACGATGCATCAAGTGTCGGCCCGATTGCCACGGAAGTGGTGCCGGCGGTTAAACCCTGATCAGCTTTCGAGCTTCGGAACGCCTGTCGATACTCCTTCCCGGATAACCTCGGGATCGTAGGCCTTGCGGGCAAAGACTTCCCGGACCAGCGGTTCGAAGCTTTCCAGGGGATCTGTCGGATACTCCGGGTCGAAGGAACTCTGGTCCCATCTTTCACAGAAATCCGAGCAGGCCTGGAAGTGCATGTGATCCTTGAACTGATCACGGGCGTTTTCGTCCCAGCCGTAGTGTTGCGCGTAATACACCATCTGAAAGATGCCGTGATGCTCGACAACCCAGGCGACTTCCTCGCGCACGAACGGGCGGATGACCTCAGCTGAAAAGCGGTCATGGTTCTGAGGGGCTAGACCGTCACCGATATCGTGCAGCAGCGCGCCGACAATCCAGTCGATATCCGCGCCTTCGCGTCGGGCGCGGGTTGCGGCCTGAAGCCCATGCGCCATGCGGGTAATCTTGTAACCAGACAGCGTGTCTTCACCCTGACGGCGCAATTCGGCGAGGATCCGATCCGCAGTCATTGCGTGGTAAGGTTTTTCGGCTTGTTCAAGAAGTTCGTAGTCTTCCTTTGTGCCGTCCTTCATCTGGGTGAAAGAAACGGTTTTCATGGCTCACACTCCTCCCGGTTTTGAGAAGAGTGTGAGCAATAGCATTCTGTCTTGTCCAGAGGTGAAAGCGACGCTGCCGGTCTTGAGACCGACGGAAGGTCTATCGTGACCCCTATTTCGGCATCAGGGCCCAGTAGTCGAAGTCGAGGATGACGTTGTCGAAATACTTGCCGTCCGGGTCTTTCAGCGGGAAGTCGCCGCAGATTCGGTTCTTGGTGGCGACCAGGCGCAGGCGCAGTGCGCCCACATCCATGCGACCTTCGATCTCCGCCTTGTCCAGCACTTCCGACCAGGCATAAACAGTGTCGCCTGAAAAGAGTGGGGCCACGTGGCGGCCACCATTAATCCCGGAAATATGGAACGCATTGCCCAATCCGTTGAAGGACAGGGCGCGTGCGAGTGAAATGACATGGCCGCCGTAGATCAGGCGTTTACCGAACCGGCCCTGCCCTTCCGAGTGCTGATTGAAATGGACTTTTGCCGTGTTCTGATAGAGCCGGGTGGCGAGCTGATGCTCGGCTTCTTCGACGGTCATACCGTCGACATGGTCGACCTTTTCGCCAATCTCATAATCGTCAAATCGGAATTTTGATCCTGCCAGATCATTGTCCCAGTTTGCCGCATCGAGCAGAGGAACCGCTGTGCCGAGCGCTTGTGAATCAATGGCTGAGGGGAGGTCCGGAACAACAGGTTCTGGCGCAGGGCTTGCCTCATCCCGCTTTTTCACCATAACCCAGCGGACATAGTCCAGGACTTCCGTCCCGTTGGCGGTGTAGCCGGTGGAGCGGACATAGACGACACCGGTCTTGCCGTTGGAATTTTCCTTTTTGCCGATGACTTCCGACACGGTCGAGATCGTGTCACCCGGATAGACCGGTGCCAGAAAGCGCCCGCCGGCATATCCGAGATTTGCTACCGCGTTCAAGGAAATATCCGGCACGGTCTTGCCGAAGACGACGTGGAATGTCAGCAGATCTTCAATCGGGGCATG
This sequence comes from Roseibium sp., assembly GCF_025698965.1. Taxonomy (GTDB): domain Bacteria; phylum Pseudomonadota; class Alphaproteobacteria; order Rhizobiales; family Stappiaceae; genus Roseibium. The sequence continues at coordinate 1,395 of NZ_JAILWL010000525.1, read as the reverse complement.
GGCGTAGCCAAGTGATTTCGCAAAGGCGTCGGAGGACTGAACCGCAAAGCGAGAGCCATAAAGGGCTGTGTAAAGCGCCTGGTCGCCGCCCGTGATCGTGCGCGGTGTCGCGTGCCGGATCACCTGTCCGACTTCAAAATCCTCAAAAAAATTACCGCGATTGGTTTTGCTCAACGGTCCCTCCCAACTCTGGTCTGTTTGGGAGATTAGAGCCTATTGCAGTGCACACAAGCAAGTAGGCCTTTGTGTGGAGGCAAAAGAAAAGACCCGGGACGAAGCCCGGGCCTTTTTTCATCGCAAACTGGCAGTGGCTTATGCAGATGCCTTGTTTGCCGCGCGTTCTGCGCGTTTGCGCTCATGCGGGTCAAGCTCCGCCTTGCGCAGGCGAATAGTGGCCGGTGTCACTTCCACCAGCTCGTCGTCTGCGATGTAGGACAGCGCCGCTTCCAGGGTCAGCTTGATCGGCGTGGTCAGCTTGACTGCGTCGTCCTTGCCAGCCGAGCGAATGTTGGTCAGCTGTTTGCCTTTCAGCACGTTGACTTCCAAATCGTTGCCGCGCGTGTGCTCGCCAACGATCATGCCCGGATACACTTTGGTGCCCGGATCGATCATCATCGGGCCGCGGTCTTCCAGGTTGAAGAGCGCGTAGGCAACGGCCTCACCGGTGCCGTTCGACAGCAGGACGCCGGTGTGACGGCCCTGGATAGGCCCTTTGTAAGGCTCGTAGCCGTGGAACAGGCGGTTGAAAATCGCTGTGCCGCGTGTATCGGACATCAGTTCTGCCTGATAGCCGATGAGACCACGGGTCGGGGCGTTGAACACCAGGCGCGTGCGGCCACCACCGGACGGTTTCATCTCCAGGAGGTCCGCCTTGCGTTCCTGCAGCTTCTGGACAACCACACCGGAATGTTCTTCGTCGACGTCGATGATGACTTCCTCGATCGGCTCCAGGCGATTGCCGGCATCGTCATACTGATAGACGACGCGTGGACGGCCGACGCCGAGCTCAAAGCCTTCGCGGCGCATGTTCTCAATCAGGATCGCAAGCAGCAATTCGCCGCGGCCCGAGACAATGAAGGCATCCGGCTCGTCGGTGTCTTCAATTTTCAGAGCAACGTTGCCTTCAGCCTCTTTCATCAGACGCTCGCGGATAACGCGCGACTGAACCTTTGAGCCTTCGGTGCCCGCAAGCGGGCTGTCATTGACACGGAAGGTCATGGAGAGGGTCGGTGGATCGATCGGCTGGGCCTGCAGCGGCTCGTCGACGCCAGGGGCACTGAGTGTGTCGGCGACCGTTGCCTTAGTCATGCCGGCAATCGCGACGATGTCTCCTGCTTCGCCCTGTTCGATCGGCTGACGCTCCAGGCCGCGGAACGCAAGGATCTTCGAGACGCG
>NZ_JAILWL010000524.1 GCF_025698965.1 Roseibium sp. | reverse complement strand
GACGCGTGTCAGCGCTTCTTCATAGCCCAGCAGTAGGGCTTCATGGCTTGTGAAGAAATCGGTCGACCGCAACTGCGGCACGCTGTCGGCGTTAATGCCGCAGGCACGCATGAAATTCAACGCTTCCGTGATCCGGTCGGCCAGCTCTTTGTAACGGTGCCCCTGCGGACTGTCAGTAATGAAGCCGAGCATCCATTGATGCACCTGGTCAAGATTGGCAAAGCCACCTTGAGCGAACGCACGCAACAGATTCAGGGTGGCGGCAGATTGGCGGTAAGCCATCGCCATTCGATTGGGGTCCGGGATACGGCTGTCCGAGGAGAACTTGATGTCGTTGATGATGTCACCGCGATAGCTCGGCAACTCGACATCGTCCTTTTTCTCAATATTGGACGAACGCGGCTTGGCAAACTGACCGGCGATCCGACCGACCTTAACCACAGGCTGGCTGGCCGCGTATGTCAGAACGACGGACATCTGCAGGAAAACCCGGAAAAAATCACGGATGTGATCCGGATGATGCTCTGCGAAACTTTCTGCGCAGTCACCTCCCTGAAGGAGAAAACCATTTCCGGCTGCAACGTCGGCAAGCTGCGCTTTCAGAGCGCGCGCCTCACCTGCAAAAACCAGCGGCGGATAAGTTGCAAGGCGTTGCTCAACACTCGCCAAAGCCTCTTGATCCGGGTATTCCGGCACCTGCAAGATCGGCTTCGATCTCCAGCTGTCCGGGCTCCACTTCTCCGCCATTTTCGTTACTCCTGATCGGGATCGGGCCTTCCCGAATGTTCGTTTTTACTATCGCCCGCGTTTGAAAAACCTGCACATATTGCTCCTCGATTGGAGCAAACGTGCGGCGTTATACACGCCCTGACCGGCAAATGCCACTCAAGATGCATCGTTTGATCGCATGAAACCTTGAACTTTTTTCATCAGTTCATCGGAATTCAGAATGGCTTCGTCACCAATTGCCTCTCCAAGTACTGTACCGGTTGGCCAAGTGGCCTCCGGTACCAGGCAATTTGCTAAACGAACATGAAATCCGCCGCACTCAATTCGCTCAACGATGGCCAGATCCCGGTATCGAGCTTGATCAGGTCATCTCCATACGAGATTTCAACATCCTGCCACCATCCGTCTGCGCGAATACTCAGTTCCTCAAAGGAGATAACTCCCGCCTGACTGAGGTCAATCTTGTCGATACCAACTTCAAAGTCCTCGATCACATCGCATACGCCATCCGTTACAAAGACGAACGTATCAGCCCCCTCGCCGCCGATGAGTATATCACTTCCTGATCCGTCGGTGATGATGTCTCGACCTTCCCCGCCGTCCAATCGGTCATCACCGGAACCACCTAAAAGCCGGTCATTGCCATCACGGCCCTTCAGATGGTCGTTGCCAGAGAAGCCCTCAAGAGCATCATCTCCGCTCTGTCCGGCCAGCAGATCTGCGTTTTCCGAGCCGAGGATGTAACCACCATCTCCGTAGTGCCCGGTCGGATCCAATGGAAGCCTGATGTCCTCGACCCAGATATCGTTACGATTTTTATCGGAAAGTCCGGATACAATCACCAGGCTGTCGCGTGTCATCTCTTCATAAAACGAAGAATGGGCGATCGTACTGATTGCCAAGTCGTAGTTTGAAGAAAAATGGGTCGTCCAGGCCAGCGGATTGATAATGTTGCCGCCCTCCCAAAAGGCTGGCGTCGCATACAGATCATTGAAAAAGACAATGTTACTGGTTTCGTATTCGTAATCCTTGTCATTCCCGAACAAGTGAACCCAGTCTTCCGCGATTACTGACGAGACGGGATCGTTTTCGAAATCGAAACTTATGATTTCTGCGCCGCTATCCAGAACGGCTGAACCGTCCTCCGGTGTATAATGGGATGCAAAACCGACATAGTCGGCATCAACAAAAAAGCCATCTGCGAACGTGTCGCTCTGCTCTGCCAGGTTGGTAACTGCTCCTCCCCCGAGAGAATGCCCCGTGACGATCAAGTCGCTCGCGCTTAAATCGCTTGCCTCCATGAAGGATTTGATTGCCGAAAGCAGATTACCGAAGGCTTCGACCGCGTAGTTGGGTTCGTCTTTAAGAAACTCAAGATAATCGACCACGTCTCCGACTGTATCGGTCACGATATTATCGAGCGTTCCGCTGGTACCTCGGATTGCCAGACCGACCTGAGTGACGTTCCCGTTTTCATCATATTTTGCCAGGACGTCCGCCTGGGCATCCTTGAACTTGAAAGTCTCTCCCTGAAAAGTGCCGTTATGGTCAATCTTCGCATCCGGAATTCCCAGGTCGGCTGGTGACAGTACAGTCCACCCCTTGGCTTCGATCGTTTCTCGCGCCTTTTGCTCTGCCTGCAGACCGTTTTCCAATACGTCTTCCAGACCGTGATAGCTGTAGACCATGAGGTCGCGCGCATCCCGAACCAGGCCCAGAGCCTCCTCGCCCTTGTAAGTAAATAGTGACATTTGCACCCTCTTAGATTGTATTTTAATTTTCACACTACCTAACTAAATCAAAACTAACGTTTACGTAAAGGGAAATATCGAATGTGCGGAGAAATGATCAAACTGCGCCTTGCCCGGAGCAGACAATCGTCATGAAATCAACTTGAGGGGGATCATGGCCGGGCAAGCGATCCCGTGACAAAGTGGGTCCACAGCAATGAGAGGATGCCAGCCATGTCCCGAAATCGTCTGGAACACAGCCACCACCCCCGAGCCATCGCCAAAAGACTGTCGACAGGGCCGGACGCCAGCTATCTCAGGGACTGGATCTACGGCGGAATCGACGGGGCGGTGACGACATTTGCGATTGTCGCGGGGTCAGTCGGTGCCGGACTTTCCTCGAATGTGATCCTGATCCTGGGAACGGCAAATCTACTGGCGGACGGTTTTTCGATGGCTGCTGCGAATTACAGCGGATCAAAATCGGAAAACGAGGACTACGCACGACTTCGGGCAATTGAGGAAAAACACATCGCTTTGGCACCGGATGGAGAGCGGGAAGAGATCCGGCAAATCCTCAGCGCCAAGGGGTACGAAGGCGAGGACCTGGAAACAATGGTCCGGCTGGTTGCCTCAAACAAGGAAGCCTGGATAGACACAATGATGCAGGGAGAATATGGCATGTCCGATGCTGGCCGAGCCCCCATAAGGGCTGCATTATTCACCTTTGCGGCTTTTCTTCTCTTTGGCTCGGTGCCGTTGCTGCCCTTTGTTTTTTCTGCGCCAGCAAGTGCCGCTGCAGCAACCGTTCTGACGGCGATTGCCTTTTTCGCAATCGGTTCGTTACGGGCGAGCTGGTCTCGAAGAGGGTGGTTCTCCTGCGGCTCGGAAACAACGGCAATCGGCATGGTCGCCGCTGCAATCGCTTATCTGGCGGGCCACGGACTTCAAACTCTTATGGCGTAGCACGAGCGTCACATTCGGCCTGCCGTCACTCATCTAAGCTTAAGAAACTGGCACCGATTTCCCTCAGTTTCTGGTCGACGAGATCCGCCAATTCAGGAACCAGATTGACGCTTCTTGGATAATGCGGACTGGTCCGGTCCTTCAGCACCGGCACATGCCAGCCATCGGTTGTTTGCAGGAAGTGGTCGATCCCCTCCTCTCCCCAGAGCCGGAAGAAACCTGCAAGCACGCAGTCCAGGTAACTTTGCAGGATCGGATGGGTCTCGGATCCCCAGCGACGATGTTCGGGCGAAGCCTTGAACAGAAACAACTCTTCCGGTCCAGGAATGCCTTCAGCTTCGCATCGGAAGGATGTGCCGATATCCTCAACCTTGAAATAGCGTTTTTCGCGCTGCTCCAATTCGGCCAAACGTGTGCGCGGTTCTCGCGCCATCACTCCCCGGATCTCAACACCGTCTTTCTTTCGCACCGAAAGTGCACACCGCCCTCTGCCGTTGGCACCTTCGCCGCAGACCTTCCACTCCCGCACCCATCCATCAAGGCGCCCAGGGGTCACCTCGGTGTTTTCCGGTATGGTGTCGACATTGACGAGAGAGCCGTAACCAAAATAAGTGATCGTCATCGGATACAAGTCTTGATTCTGTCGTTTTGAACAACCGCAAAGCTGGGAGTTGCCATGATTGTCCCGTCCCTTTCCCAACAAGATGTAGCGCTCCTGCGGGAAGACACGCCCGGTGTAAGCCAGGTGATCCATTTTAACAATGCCGGAACGGGCCTTGCCCCAACGCCGGTGCTCGACGCAGTCAAGCATCATCTGGATCTGGAAGCACGCATCGGTGGCTATGAAGCTGCAGCAGTGGCGAAGACGGAAATGGACTC
>NZ_JAILWL010000523.1 GCF_025698965.1 Roseibium sp. | reverse complement strand
TTGGATTCGCCTTCGGTATGGACAACATGCGCCATTGATATTCCTCTCTCCCACAGCTTGCGTTGGTTTCAAGTCTTCAAAAAAGGGCGAGGCCAAGAGGGCCTCGCAGTCCAGGGAGGAACACTCCGGCCTATCTTGGCCAGGGCAGGGAGTAAGTCTTCACGTTGGTGAAAAACTTCATGGCTTCCAGGACACCTTCCTTAACCGCATTGCCGCTGTCCTTGATGCCGCCGAATGGCGACATCTCGATGCGGTATCCCGGTTGTTCCCAGATGTTGCAGGTGCCGACATCAAGACCGTTGATGAACGCGATCGCCCGGTTCAGGTCGTTTGTACAGACACCGGAACTCAGGCCGAACTCGGTGGAATTGGAAATTCTCATGACTTCGTCGTCATTGTCCGGTACCCGCACAATCGGCACGATCGGACCAAAGGTTTCTTCCATGACCAATTCGCTGTCATGCGGGACCCTGTCCACGACGATCGGTGGCAGCAAGGCTCCCTCGCGCCCGGGATGGTAAAGGATCTCCGCTCCTTGCGCTTCGGCCATGAATACCCGTTTTTCGAAAAGTTCCGCGGCCTGGGCATGAACGACACAGCCAAGCTGCGTCTCCGGATCCATTGGATCGCCGAAGCGGATGGCCTTGGCCTTTTGCAACACCAGGGGCACGAAGCGGTCGGCCACACTTTCCTGAACCAGTATCCGCTTGACCGCTGTGCAGCGCTGACCGGAATTGCCGGTTGCGCCCGCAACGGCAATGGTCGCGGCCTTGTCCAGATCGGCATCGGAGAGGTCGTTCAGTATGATCAGCGGATCGTTGCCGCCAAGCTCCAGCGCTGTGCGTTTGTATCCGGCCTTTTGGGCAATCATCTTGCCCACCGGCACGCCGCCGGTGAAGGTAATGATGTCGATATTGTCATTGGTGATCATCTCGTCACCAATGTCTTTGGGCCAACCGGTGACGATCTGGAACATTTCGTGGGGTAAACCGGCTTCATAAAGAATGTCGGCGAGCGCAATGGCTGTCAGCGGTGTCAGTTCCGTCGGTTTGCAGACGACGCAATTGTTGGTGGCGATTGCAGGGGCAATCTTGTGGCTCACCATGTTGAGCGGGTGATTGAACGGGGTGATCGCCGAAATCGCCCGCACCGGTTCGCGCTTGGTGAAGATCTTGCGATCCTTGCCCTGCGGGGTCAGGTCGCAGGAAAAGATCTGTCCGTCGTCCAGAATGGCCATCTGTCCGGCCAGCGTGAACACATCGTAAGCCCGGCCGGTTTCGTAAAGCGCGTGCTGATGGCAGATGCCCAATTCCAGGGTCAGCCATTTTGCCAGCCACTCCCGCTTTTCGCGGATCAGTTCTCCGGCGCGAAACAGGATCTGCTGGCGCTCATAACGGGTCAAGGTCGCAGTGTAGTTGGCCGCGATCTCGAACGCTTTGGCCGCATGCTCTGCCTTGCCCGCCGGCACTGTGCCGATCAGCTCGTTCGTGTAGGGGTAATGAACCGGAACGACATCGTCGGTGAACACCACTTCACCGCCGATGCGCATCCCTTCGTTACGGATTTGGGTGATATGGGTCATTTCAAAGCGCCGCTGCTGTGGTTGCGTAGAAAAAGGCATCGAAATTGCGCAAGTCAGGTGCGTCCGGCAGCGCAATCTTGCGATTGACGATGAAGGGAACCACCTGCTCGGTCAATCCGCCGTGGCTGCGCAGTGGTTCCTTCAGCGCGGCAAGGTCATGACGGTCTTCTGAAGTGCCGATACAGATATTTTCGCCCGACACCATAACGATGTCTCCAATCCGGTCGCCCGGCAATTCGAAGTCCCGAATAGCTTCTTCCTTGGTCAAAACGTGGGTAATGCCGTCGGTTGAACGCAGCTTGGCGATGATGTCGTCCCGGTCGGCCCCTTCCGGCAGATAGGCAGTCGCGAAGGAACCAAGCGCGCCGTGATGAACGACATAAGGATCGGTGATCGGCAGGATGACCCGTGCATTGCCTTCGCCAAGCCACTCATCCATCAGATCCTGTACGTAAACAACTGCAGGAGATCCGTCCGCCAGGTGCTTTGGCTTCATACCGTGATCGGCGGTGACGACAATTGCGGCCCCAAGCTCATCAAGCTCGCTCAGATACTTGTCGAACATGGCGTAAAAATCCAGCGCGCCCTTCTGATCCGGCGCGAACTTGTGCTGGATATAGTCGGTGGTCGACAGATACATTACATCCGGCTTGAACTCTTTCAGGAGCTTTACACCGGCTGCAAAAACGAATTCGGAAAGCTCGGCGGAATAAACCTCCGGCACATCCATTCCAAGCCACTTTGCGGCGTTGTCGATGCCGTTTTCCGCCAACGTCGCCTGGTCCGACTTTTCCGATGAAAAGCAAATGGCACGGCCTTCATTAAACTTCAGACCTGCGCCGAGCAGGGCACGCAACTTGTCCTTGGCGGTGACGACCGCAAGGCGGGCGCCGGCATCGTAGAATTTGGAAAAGACGGTTGGCGCACGCAAAAAACGGACGTCGTTCATCATCACTTCTTCGCCGGAGTCGGGGTCGATCAGATAGTTGCCGCAAATGCCGTGAACGATCGGCGGACGGCCGGTGGCAATCGAAAGGTTGTTCGGATTGGTGAAAGACGGGATCACTGAATGTGCCAGCTTGTCCGTACCTTCTTCGCGCATCCGTTTCAGCGTCGGCATCAGGCCCTTGGCAATGGCAACGTCCAGATATTCCGGTTCGCACCCATCCAGGCAGATGGCAACCGCCGGTACTTTCGGTCCCGGGTAAACGCGCTCGTTTGCTTCAACGGTCGTATGGATTGTCATTTTGTTGTCCTTGTTATTCAGGAGGCCAGCTTGGCGCGTTCTTGCAGAGCAGCGGCTGGAGGCGTGGCAGAGGTCACACCCATTTCACGCAGCGATTCCCTGGCAGCGATCACCACCTGCCGCATGACGTGCTCATCCATCTGTCCAATACAGCCGACGCGGAAACTGTCGACCACGGTCAATTTGCCCGGATAGATGATGAAACCCTTGTCCTTCATCAGCTCGTAGAAATGGTCGAAGACGAAATTCGGATCTGACGGGCAGAAGAATGTGACGATGATCGGCGACAGCCAGCGGTTTTCCAAAAGCGTGTCGAAACCCAGCTCGCGCATGCCGGACACCATGACGTCGCGATTGCGCATATAGCGCTTGCCGCGTCCGGCAACACCACCTTCCGCTTCATGAGCGCGCAGGGCTTCCAGGAAGGCGGCAATCACATGGGTTGGCGGTGTAAACCGCCATTGGCCGGTCTTGTTCATGTGTGCCCATTGGGCGTGAATATCCAGGCTCATGGAGTGGCTGTTGCCCTTGGCCGCTTCAAGCTCGCTTTTCCTGGCCAGAACAAAGCCGAAGCCCGGAACGCCTTCAATGCATTTGTTGGCCGAACTTACCAGCGCCTCATAGCGAATCTTGGAGACGTCCAGCGGAATGGCGCCGAAGGCCGACATGCTGTCGATCAGCAGTTTGCGACCGGCCGTGTAAACGGCTTCGGAGATTTCCTCTACCGGATTGAGAATGCCAGAGGAAGTTTCGCAATGGATCGCGACAACATGAGTGATATCAGGATCTTCCGCCAGGATCATCGCCACTTCATGCCCGCGCGGCGGCAGATAATCGCCCTTGTCCAGCAGCCGGAAATCGCGTCCGAGATATTCCATTGTCTGTGCGGCCCGCATGCCATATGCGCCGTTGGCAAGAACCAGCGCCTTGCCGTCCCGGGGAATGAAGGAGGCCAGCATGGCTTCGACCGAAAACGTTCCCGAACCCTGGATCGGCACGCAGTCAAAGTCGTCCGAACCGTCGCCGAGCAGGTTCAGAAGACGGATGCGCATGTCCTGCGTCATTGCCCGGAAATCACCATCCCAGCTGCCCCAATCCTTCAGCATGGCTTCCTTGACCGCATAGGATGTCGTCAACGGTCCAGGTGTCAGCAGATAGGGCTCTCCGAGGCGGGGTGGCTCGATCCGGGGGGCGTGGGCATTCATCGGAAACTCCCAAATATTATTGGTTTCCGATTACCTATGCAGCAGTTATACCCATATGGGAAATTGCAAATTTCAATCAAAACATAAGCTATGCCTATAGTAGCAAACAGGGAGAAACCCCGTGCGACACAGCCAGCTGAAAGCCTTCCATCATGTCGCTCTCATGGGCGGGTTCTCCCGTGCTGCCGAAGCGCTCTATCACACCCAGCCGGCCATTTCCGAGCAGGTGCGCAAGCTGGAGCAGGACCATGATGTCCTGTTGTTTCACCGT
>NZ_JAILWL010000522.1 GCF_025698965.1 Roseibium sp. | reverse complement strand
TAGAATAAAATGCGGGAAGGTTGCCAGAATGAAGCGAATCCTCAATCTGAAAATCAACGGCCGTGCTGTGGATGACGTGGTGCCGGACAACCTGCTACTGGTCGATTTTCTGCGCGAGCGTCAGGTACTGACCGGCGCCAAGAAGGGTTGCGACGGCGGTGAGTGCGGTGCCTGCACGGTCCTTGTCAACGGTCAGCCCCGTCTGTCATGCATCACTCTGGCAGCCAATTGCGAAGGCGCCGAGATTGAAACCATCGAAGGGCAGGCACGCAATGGACAACTGTCGCCTTTGCAGCGCGCTTTTCACGAAAATCTGGGTGCCCAGTGCGGCTACTGCACACCAGGCATGATCATGGCCGCCGAAGGGCTGCTGCGCACAAATCCCGACCCAAGCGAGACCGAAATAAAGATCGCTTTGGGCGGTAACATCTGCCGCTGCACGGGCTACGTGAAGATCATCAAGTCGGTGCAGGTTGCTGCAGCGGAGGCGCGCCAATGAGCGTGAAAGCTGACATGTCCGCAATCGGCCGCCCGGTTCCGCTGATTGACGGCATCGAAAAAGTCACTGGCAAGGCTCTCTATACCGGAGATCTGGACACTCGCGACGCACTGACCGGCCGCATTCTGCGTGCTCCGGTCAGCCATGGCCGGATCCTGTCGATCGACACCTCGCGAGCCCAAGCACTCGACGGGGTTCGGGTGGTGATCACGGGGCAGGACTGCGACAAGACCTATGGCGTGATCCCGATCGCAATGAACGAATACCCGATGGCTCGCGACCGCATCCGCTATCGCGGCGAACCGATCGCAGCGATTGCTGCCGACGATGCGGAAACCGCCGCCCGAGCGCTTGAATTGATCGAGGTTGAAATCGAAGAACTGCCTGCTTGCTACACTCCGGCAGAATCGCGCAAGCCTGACGCGCCACTTTTGCATGACGACAAGGCGGGTAATCTAGAACGCGAAGTACACCATACCTTCGGTTCAGTCTCGGACGGCTTTGACGAGGCTGACATTGTGCGCGAGGAAAGTTTCGACTGCGCCGAGATCAATCACGCACAGATGGAGCCGCATGCAGCGCTGGCAGACTATGACCCGGTGCGCAATCGGCTGACCTTCCACTCGGTCACTCAGGTGCCGTTTTATGTCCATCTGATGCTGGCGCGGTGTCTCGATATGGACAGTTCGCGGGTACGGGTGATCAAACCCTTTGTCGGTGGCGGCTTCGGTGCCCGAACCGAAACATTGAATTTCGAGATTATCGCAGCACTTTTGGCCCGCGCGGCCGGCGGCAAGGTGATGATGCAGCTCTCGCGCGAAGAAAGTTTCATCACGCACCGGGGGCGACCCAACACCCAGGTCAAGCTGAAGGTCGGCATGACCAAGACCGGCAGAATTACCGCCGTTGAATGCGAGACGGTGATGAGCGGAGGTGCCTATGCCGGTTACGGGCTGGTCACTATCCTGTACGCTGGCGCGTTGCTGCACGGTCTCTATGATATTCCGAACATCAAATATGACGGCTACCGGGTTTACACCAATCACCCGCCCTGCGGCGCGATGCGCGGTCATGGCACGGTGGATGTGCGCCATTCATTCGAAGCACTCATTGACCGCATGGCCCGGGATCTCGGTCTTGATCCGTTTGCCGTGCGCCGCGCGAACCTGCTCAAGGCACCGCTGTTTACCGCCAACGGGCTGATGGTGAATTCCTATGGGCTTGATGAATGCCTCGACAAGGTCGAGAAGGCCAGCGGCTGGGTTGAACGCAGAGGCAACATGCCAAAGGGCCGCGGGCTGGGAATGGCCTGTTCGCATTACGTCTCGGGCGCCGCCAAACCAGTGCACTGGACCGGCGAGCCGCATGCGGTTGTCTCGATGAAACTTGATTTTGACGGCTCGGTCACAGTGCTTACAGGGGCCTCGGATATCGGTCAGGGCTCAACCACAATTGTGGCACAGGCCGCAGCCGAGATCCTGCGCATAGATCTGGGCCGGGTCCGTGTGGTCACCAATGACAGCGTTATTACACCCAAGGATAATGGCTCCTATTCCAGCCGGGTCACCTTTATGGTCGGCAATGCCGCGATTGAGGCCGCCAAGGCAATGCGTGCCAAGCTGATCGACGCTGCTGCCGGGTTGCTCGACGTGGACCCTTCTGAGGTCGAATGCGAGGCCGAAACCTTCTTTGTCAAAGGCAGCTCGCAATCGGAACTTCCATTTCACGATGTCGCCATCGCGGCCCTGGCCAAGGAAGGAACGATCACCGTCAAAGGCACCTTCTCGACCCCGGTCGAAGCCCAGGGCGGCAAGCACCGCGGCGGTGCGGTCGGCTCCACCATGGGCTTTTCCTATGCCACGCAAGTGGTTGAGGTCAGCATCGAGGAAACCACCGGCCAAATCGATGTCGAAAAGGTCTGGGTCGCGCTGGATTGTGGCTATGCCATCAACCCGCTGGCGGTCGAAGGTCAGATCGAAGGTTCGGTCTGGATGGGTATGGGTCAGGGCCTGTGTGAAGAAACCAGTTATCTCGAGGGCCTTCCTGCCCATGCCAACCTGATCGACTACCGGGTGCCCACGATGGCAGAATCACCGCCCATAGATGTTCAGATCGTCGAAAGCATCGACCCGCTGGGGCCATTCGGAGCCAAGGAGGCAGGCGAAGGCGCGCTGTCCGGCTTCCCCCCCGCGCTGGTCAATGCCGTGGCCGATGCTATCGGCATGGATGTGAATTTCCTTCCCGTCACCCCGGACAGGGTGCTCGAGGCTTTGACAAAGTACCGGCGGAACCTCCGCCGCAAGGAGGCCGCGACATGACCGAAGCTCTGCCGCAATTTCAACTGCTCGCTCCGACCACTCTGGCCGAGGCGGTCGCCGCGTTGAACGAGACCCCGGACGTTGCCGTCAGTGCCGGTGGCACCGATCTGGTTGTCCAGCTGCGCAGGGGTCTGTGCGAGGCCACCACACTAGTAGACCTTGGCAACGTTGCAGCGCTGAAAACCATCGAAGCAACCGAGACGGGTCTCAGCATCGGTGCCGGGGTAACCTTGGCCGAAATAGAAAACAACGCAGAGATTTCCCGCGACTATCCGGCGGTGGCCAAGGCTGCCGCGGTGATTGCCGGGCCAACCCATCGCACGGTGGCTACACTCGGCGGCAACCTGTGCCTGGACACCCGTTGCGTCTATTACAATCAAAGCCATTGGTGGCGCAAATCCAACGACTTCTGCCTGAAATACAAGGGTGAAATCTGCCACGTCGCCCCCAATGGAAACCGCTGCCGGGCTGCCTTCACTGGTGATCTGGCGCCAGCCCTGATGGTCCACGGTGCCGAGATCGAAATCGTTGGGTCCGATTGCCGCCGTCGTATGCGGCTGGCGGATTTCTATCACGAAGATGGCGCCGACCACCTGAAACTTGCCGCCGGCGAGATCGTTGCTGCGGTGCATTTGCCGCCACCTGGCCCAGCCTCGGACTATGAGAAAATCCGGGTGCGTGGTTCGATCGACTTTCCACTGGCCGGGGTCGCTGTTGCCTGCAGCAAATCCGCCGATGGCGCGGTCCGGTTCACGGTGGCCATCACCGGCACCAATTCCATGCCGATCCTGATCGAGCCTGAGGAGGCACTGGGCGGTGAAAGTGATCGCGAGGCCTATTTCACAGCGCTCGGCAAACAGGTGCAGAAGGCGGTGTCGCCCCAGCGCACAACTACGATTGCACCGCATTACCGCAGATTGTCGGCTGCAGCCCTGACAATACGGATCGCCAAAGCCCTGCTATGAATGACGAAGTACCGGGAACCTACTGGCAGGCCGCTGATGGACTACACATCGATACCCGCGGCCTGCCGCCGCCCGAGCCCTTCGTCGCGATCATCTGGCACATCGAGCAACCCGGGCAGACCGGTCCGATCACCGTTTATCTGGACCGCAATCCGATTTTCCTGTTCCCGGAGCTGATCGAACGCGGCTGGCGCTATGAATATGCCCTGCGAACCGCCGGTGAGGTCCGCTTGATACTGAGGCCCGAAACATGAGTATGCCCGGAAGTTTTCTTGGTGGAGCCCAGGACAGGCTGTTGCCGGCCTCGATCCCGTTTCGGTTTTTCCTCGCGGCCTGCCTTTTCCAGGTTCTGGCCTGGGCGGTATTGCTGCTGGCCGCAGATGATCTGGCCGGATACCGCGGTGGACCGGGGCTGGTGCTTGCTGCAATCCACCTGGCAACTTTGGGGGTGCTGGCAATGACCGCAATCGGCGCCAGCTACCAGCTTCTGCCCGTTGTCACCCGCCGCCCCCTGGTTCGCGATTGGCCCGCGCGCCTAAGC
>NZ_JAILWL010000521.1 GCF_025698965.1 Roseibium sp. | reverse complement strand
CCTTATTTCAAATCGGCGATCAAAGGTGAGGAAGGTCAGTTTTTTGCAATTGGCGCGACTCTCGGAGAACCGGGGCTGTTTCTGGCAAGGCCGACACCCGTGGCGGGAGATCCGCTGGGCGTTGCAGTGGTCAAGGTTGATATGCGGCCACTGGAGGAAGCCTGGGCCGAGGGCGGCGAGATCGTATTTGCTTCCGATGCCAATGGCGTGATCTTTCTGTCCAGCCGGCCGGAGTGGCGGTACCGGACGCTGTCGCAGCTACCAAAAAAGATACGCCAGACAATCGTTGCTACCCGTCAATATGCAGGTCAGGACCTGGACCCTGTGAGCGACCAGCCTGTCCATGCCAGGGATCTGGTGACGATCGGCGGCAAGGCCTTCCGCCATAATGCATCGGAAGTTGGTCTGCTTGGCTGGACGTTGCACTTTCTGGTTCCGGTCGAAGAGACCCGCAAGAGCGTGTTCCCGATCTGGGCGGCAACAATCACGCTTTGCCTTCTTTATTTCGTTATCGTGCTGGTATTGCGCGGACGCCGTCTTCGCATGACGTCTGTCCAGCTACGCCGGGAATCGGCGGATCTGAAAGAACTGAACACACGCCTCGTTGATGAGATTCAGGAGCGAAGAAGGATCGAAAGCGAACTCCTGGAAGCCCAGCGAGGCCTTGCCCGCTCCAGCCGGTTGGCGGCGGTGGGTGAAATGTCGGCTGCTGTCGTGCATGAGCTGAGCCAGCCCTTGTCCGCGTTGCGGATGTTTGTCGCCGGTACACGGAAGTTTCTCGAAAAGGGCGACACGCGAACTGCTTCGGAAAACCTGGATGAGATCGATTCTCTGCAAAACCGCATGGCAAATCTGACCCAGGAACTGAAACGGTTTGCGCGCCCTGGTGAAAGCCGGATTGAAAAAATAGACTTGCGAGAAAGCATCCGGACAGCGGAAAAGATCGTTCGCCCTCGCTTCGAGGAAACCGGTGTCTGCCTGAAACTGGACTTGCCTGACCAGCTTCTCGAAGTCGAAACGGCACCTCTTCGTGTAGAGCAGATCCTGGTCAATCTTCTTCGAAACGGTGCCGATGCGGCGGCAACGGAGGAACACGGCGAAGTCTTGCTCATGGCAAAACGTGACGGTGAGCAAGCCCGACTTGAGATTTCCGACAACGGCCCTGGTATTCCGGAGGACTTGCGAGAGCGGATCTTCGATCCATTCTTCTCGACAAAGGCGAGTTCCGGAGGCATGGGCCTGGGCCTGGCAATTTCAATGCGACTGGCCGAGGACCTCGGTGGCAGCTTGTCAGTGAAGGCGAACACCCCTAAAGGAGCCATGTTTGAGCTCTGCCTGCCGGCACTGTCCGGGGAGAACGCCCACAGCAATCCGGCACAAGATTTGGAACCAGAAGCCGCCGAATGACCGAACGATTGGACAAGACACCCGTATTGATCGTCGACGATGATCCCTCCATGCGGGCCGCCCTTCGCCAGTGGATTCGCCTGGCCGGCTTTGCAACCCAGGAAGTTGCGACGGCCGATCAGGCCATGGCAAAACTTTCATCGGACTTTAGTGGCTGCATCGTGTCCGACGTGATGCTGGAAGGTGAAGACGGTGTATCGCTGTTGCGCCGTATCGGCGATCTGGACGGTGACCTGCCGGTTGTGTTGATCACGGGACACGGCGATGTGCCCATGGCGGTCGAGGCCATGCGGGCAGGGGCCTATGATTTTGTCGAAAAACCGTTCGATCCCGACCATATAGCCGAAGTTGTCCGCCGGGCTTGCGACAGGCGCTCGCTGGTTTTGGAAAATCGGGCGCTGAAAACTCGCCTCTCCGATAGTGCGGGGCTTGAAAGTCGACTGATCGGCAGCAGTCCGGCCATGCAGACCCTTCGCCGGCAGATCCTGCATTTTGCCACAACCGATGCAGCGGTGCTGATCACCGGAGAAACGGGAACCGGCAAGGAAGTCATTGCCCAGGCGCTCCACGATTTCAGCCACCGCAAGGATGGCCCCTTTGCTGCCATCAATGCGGCCGCGTTGCCGGAGTCCATGGTCGAGGCGGAACTATTCGGACACGAGGCCGGTGCCTTCACCGGAGCGGACCGATTGCGGATCGGCCGGATTGAAGCTGCAAGCACCGGTGTGCTGTTTCTGGACGAAATCGTGTCCATGCCACTCGGTCTGCAGCCGAAGCTTCTGCGGGTCCTGCAGGAAAAGAAGGTCGACCGAATTGGCGCCACCAGACCCGTGGATGTCGATGTTCGGCTTATCAGTGCTGCGAATATGGATCCGAAAGAAGCTGTCCGGACAGGGCGATTGCGCGAAGATCTCCTGTTCCGCCTGAACACGATTGAACTCACGGTCCCTCCTTTGCGTGAACGCGGTCGGGACAGTCTGCTTTTGTTCGACACATTCCTGAACAGGTTTGCCGTTCAATACTCGATGGTTGCTCCTGTGACGTCTGCCCGGGACGAGGCGTTTTTGCAAACCTATTCCTGGCCCGGCAACGTTCGTGAACTTCGCAACGCAGCTGAACGGTTTGTGCTCAACGCCGGTGTCAGTCCGCAACCATTGGAAACATTGGTCACGGGCCGACAGGGCGCTGGTACGGTGCCGGCTGCCGGTGGCTTGAAAGAGCTGATGGACACCTATGAACGCAGCCTGATCGAAGGTGCATTGCGCAGGCATGGCGGACATATGGCCGAAGTCATGCGCGAACTCAATTTGCCGCGAAGAACCTTAAACGAGAAGATGGCCCGGCTGGGTCTGAGCCGCGACCCGGACGGGTCTGCCGAACCGGTGGATCGTCAGGAAAAATCCTGAAGACACAGTGGATAGGCGGAATTTCGCCGATCCACTCAGGCGATCGGCAAGATCTTGCCGATTGGCCTGAAACATTTTCTTGCCAATTCCCCAAATGCGCCGGAAACCCTGATATTTATGATACCGGTCAGAATTGGCACGGCTCATGCTTAGAGCCTTGTGACTTGGTACGGGCTCGTGTTGCAATATGCGTCCGGGCTGAGCTGCCAAGAAATGGGGCTAAAATATCTGGGAGGATTGCATGCTCTTTTCATTGAAGTCCGCAACCGCTGTTTCGGCGGCTGCGCTCTCCGTCGTATTTGCCACGGAAACCTTTGCTGCCGACGTCACATGGAATGTTTCGCTTTGGGGCAAGCGTCGCGCTTTCACAGAACACGTTGAAAAACTGGCTGAAGAAGTTTCCGCAAAGACCGACGGCAAGTTCGAAATCAAACTGCACTATGGTGGCGCGCTTTCCAAATCTCGTGAAAATCTCGACGGCATCTCCTTCGGCGCTTTCGAGATGGCTCAGTTCTGCGCGTCCTATCACGCGGACAAGAACCCGAGCCTGACCGTTCTGGAACTGCCGTTCCTCGGCGTGAACGACCTGGAAACGGAAGTGAAGGTGTCCAAGGCACTTTATGAACATCCGGCTGTTCAAGAGGATCTGGGTCGCTGGAACGCCAAGCTTCTGATGCCGTCTCCGATGCCGCAGTACAACTTCGCAGGCAAGGGTGACGTTCCTGCTTCAATCTCCGATTTTGACGGCATGCGTGTGCGCGCCCTCGGCGGTCTCGGCAAGCTCATGAGCGCAGTTGGAGCTGTTCCGACTTCCGTGACGGCTTCCGAAACCTACCAGGCGATCGATTCCGGCACCGTTCAGGCCGCTGGATTTGCACCGCATGCGCACCTGTCCTTCAAGGTCGTGGAAGTCGCAGACTGGTGGACCAAGAACCTCAACCCGGGCACCGTGCACTGCCCGATTGTGGTGAACACCGACGCTTATGCAGCGCTTCCGGATGACTTCAAGAAGGCACTCGACGAATCCGTCGATCCTGCACTCGCGCACTATCTTGCAACTTACGCTGCGGTTTATGACAAATGGTGGCCCGAGCTGGAGAGCCGTGGCATTCAGCAGATTGAGTTCTCAGACGAAGAACTGGCTGCCTTCGAAGCAAAAGCAGGACCGATCCACGACGCCTGGGTCGAAGAGCAATCCGCAAACGGCCTGCCGGCTCAGGAATTGCTCGACATGGTCAAGAAGACCATCTCCGAATAAGCCCGTGACTCTGGCTTGACCCTTATCGCTTTCTGGCGCCCAACTCTGTTTGGTGTGCCAGGAAGCCCTGCTCGGGGCTGACACTCATGATGACAACAGATTCTGGCGGACGTTCCGGCTTGGAACGACCGACCACCTATATTCGCTTTGACGGCTGGCTGGCTCACGTCGAAAACGCATTCAACCTGTTCGCGGCATTCTCGATTCTGGCCTTGATGCTGCTGGCGGTAGCCCAGGTTTTCGGGCGTCTCTTTTTCAATACG
>NZ_JAILWL010000520.1 GCF_025698965.1 Roseibium sp. | reverse complement strand
ATGAATTCAGGCTGGACTGCGCATGTGGACACCGACAAATTTCGGAATGCTGACGATGATGGCGTCATGCACTTTCCCGGTTTCCATGTGGAAGCGGTGCAAATGCTGATGGAAGATGCGGATGTCGTCGGCATCGCCGTTGACAGTCTTTCCCTCGATTACGGCCAGTCGAAGGATTTCGCGACCCATTATGCCTGGCTGCCGAGCAATCGCTGGGGAATCGAATGCATTGCCAATCTCGATGCCCTGCCGCCGCTCGGTGCGACGCTGATCGTCGGCGCCCCAAAATTCCGGGGCGGCACCGGTGGTCCTTCACGTGTGATGGCGATGGTGTAAGGCGCGAGGACCGGTACGAAAATCACCACGTGATTTTCTTTTTCACTTTTGCGCTGAAGGTTCTGCCAACAGGGACAAAACTGCCGTCAGACAGGCGCAGGCATGAATGCTTGCCTGACTTGTACCGGCCTGCCACTGCATGGAGCGCAACCCAGTGGGAGCGATGAATCTGAAGACCCTGTTCCGTTCCCACTTCCATCATGGCGTCCCTGAACCGCATCGACACGAGCGTGCTGCCACGATCTGTGACGATTTCGACATAGTGATCCTGGGCCATCAGCCGCAGGATACGGCCGCGCTTTGCCATCGGCAGTCGAGCCAGAAGCGCCAGTGTTTCCGCGTTCAGCGCTTCGGTTTCGAGTGAAGACGCGATCGGCAGCAGATTGAACAGGATCACGACAAATCCGGTGACCAGGGCACATTGCGCATAAAGAGACAAAAGACTTCCGGTGAAATTGCTGAAACCGAATGCAGCGCTGATCGTTGCGACCACAAGGCAGACCGGAATAGCGACAAGGACGGACAGCACCGTTTGCTGCACAAAACCGGGCCAACAGGTTTTGCCGAGCAGTCGCTCGAGCGACGTGGCGGTGACATGGCCGACGGATGCAGTACCAAGCACCATGACCGTCCAATAAAACAGCCTGGATACAATCGGGAAATCACCATAAGTCCCGAAGGGACCAATCAGTCCGGCAAACAGTGACAACGCAATCAGCAGCAGCACGCTGTGCCGCGTCGCAAACGGCGCAGCAAATTCGCGCAGTAGCCGGTGCGTGACGGTGTTTTTCGCGAAACTTTTCAGCACTTGGCGAAACCCTCCTTGGATCAAGGCTCCTTTTGCGCCTTCTTGCCTCATCAGTTTAATTCATCTGACCTGAGGAGACCATGCGAGGCATCGGACCGTTTCGAAAGTGGCCATTCGCCCTCCACCTGGGTGTATGTGCTCTGTCAGTTTTCACATTCTCTGCCGCACTTGCCTGCTCGACGGTGGTTTTCAGAAATCAGCAAGTCCCGCTTCTTGCCTATAATTTCGATTTTGAGGCGACGGATGCGGGCTTTCTGCTGATCAACCCATCGGGCGCTTCAAAAAGATCCGTCATGGACGGAAACCCAGCTAGCTGGTCATCGCGTTTCGGCAGTGTCACCGTCAACCAGATCGGCCCTGGAATGCCGGCCGCCGGAATGAATTCAAAAGGTCTTGTTGTTTCGCTGATGTGGAACGAGGAAGCCGACTACGCGAGACACAACTCGGCTCCCGTACTGTCCGAACTGGAGTTCATTCAAAGACTTCTGGACACATCGGGTTCAGTCACAGAAGCCCTGTCCTGGATTGACGAAGTCAGCATTCAGGGCTTTGTTCCCATCCACTATTTTTTGTTCGATGCATCCGGTGACGCAGCGATCTTAACTCCGGGCGAAGCCAAGCTCATTGTGCATCGAGGTGAAGATTTACCCGTCCCGGTGCTCACAAACACAAGCTACCAAAAGGCGCTTGAGCATCTGAAAAAACCCTCAGGTTCAGGCGTCAAATCGGGTGACCGTGGCAGTCTCGCCCGGTTCAGGATCGCCGCCACGGCTTTGCAGGCAAGCGTCGAGGTAAACTCTTCTCAGGCGTTTGATGTGCTGGAGGATCTGGCCACATCATCGACACGCTGGCGGATCGTCTTCAATCCGGTCGACAAGCAGATTAACCTGCGCATCGGGAGCGCCGCGGAGAGCCTTACTCTCGATCTGACGGCAACAGATTTCAGCTGCCAAAGGCGTCCGCATGGCGCGAACCTGCGAACGGTTTCGGCAAACCTGTCCGCATCAGCTCTTGCTCCAATCGACCAGCGCGAGTTGGCAGACACCATGAGTGAAGTCCTGCTTTCGATGAAAGCAACAGCTCACCTCGGAAGGCCGGAAGTTACCGCAGGGCTTTCCGCCGGCCTGCTTGCTTCAAGCGTCTGTGCGCCTTAACTCCTGTCAAGGCGAGGCGACAGAGATCCTTTAATGTGCCTCGTCCCAATTGCTTGCGGCGCGCGCATCAACCTTCAATGGAACGGACAGTTTGAGCGCCGGTTCGCAGGCGGTTTCCATAACGTCCCGAATAACCGGAATCGTATCGTCCACTTGCGCGTCCGACACTTCGAAGATCAGTTCGTCATGCACTTGCAGCAGCATTTGTGCATCCAGTCTGGCGGACGTGAGCTTATCTTCCATGCGCACCATGGCGCGGCGGAGAATATCGGCGGCCGATCCCTGGATAGGGGCGTTGATCGCAGCACGCTCGTAAAAGGCACGATGGTTCGGGTTCTTGGTGTTCACTTCCAGATAATGCGCCTTGCGGCCGAAAATCGTGGTGACATAACCGTCGGCATGGACCTTTTTCTTGGTCTCTTCCATGTAGTCCCTGATACCCGGGAAACGCTCGAAATAGGTTTTGATGTAATCGCCCGCCTCACCGCGTGAAATGCCGAGCTGGTTCGCCAGACCGAACGCTGAAATGCCATAGATGATGCCGAAGTTGATCGCCTTTGCCTGACGGCGCACCATCGGGTCCATGCCTTCAATCGGAGTGCCGAACATTTCGCTGGCCGTCATGGCGTGAATATCAAGACCATCCTCGAAAGCCTTTTTCAACTGCGGAATATCGGCGATATGCGCCAGCACCCGAAGTTCGATCTGGCTGTAATCGGCGGAGATCAGCTTGTGGCCCTTTTGCGAGACAAACGCCTGCCGGATCTTACGGCCTTCCTCAGTCCGGACCGGAATGTTCTGCAGGTTCGGCTCCGAGGAGGACAAGCGCCCGGTCGTCGTTGCCGCCAGGGCATAGGACGTGTGCACCCGGTTCGTCTCGGGATTGATGTAACCTGGCAACGCATCGGAATAAGTGGATTTCAGTTTGGACAACTGGCGCCAGGCAACGATTTTCGAGGGCAGTTCATGGCCTTCGGCGGCAAGCTCTTCCAGCACCTGGGCCGAGGTCGACCAGGCGCCGGTCTTGGTTTTCTTACCGCCCGGCAGGTTCATCTTGCCGAACAGAATATCACCGAGCTGTTTCGGCGAGCCGATATTGAAGGTTTCGCCCGCCAGTTCGTAGATTTCCGATTCCAGCCCGGCCATGCCTTGGGCAAAGTCACCGGAAAGCCTGGACAACATCTGCCGGTCGACGGAGATACCGCGTTTTTCCATACGCGCCAAAACCGGCACCATCGGCCGTTCCAGCGTTTCATAAACCGTTGCCATATGATCGCTGGCAAGCCGTGGCTTCAAAATGAGCCACAAACGCAAGGTGACATCCGCATCTTCAGCTGCGTATGCGGTCGCCTTGTCGATTGGCACCTTGTCAAAGGTGATCATCGATTTTCCGGAACCGCAGACCTCCTTGAACGGGATGGGTTTGTGGCCGAGCCTGCGTTCCGACAATTCATCCATGCCGTTACCGCCCTTGCCTGCGTCCACGGTGTATGAAAGCAGCATCGTGTCGTCGAAGGGGCTGATGTCGATGCCATAGCGGGTCATCACCAGCCAGTCATATTTGAGGTTCTGCGCGATCTTCAGGACCGAGCGGTCTTCCAGCATCGGCTTAAGAACTTCAAGGGCATCTTTCAGCGGAATCTGATCCGGAAGCAGCCCACCGCCACCCAAAAGGTCGCCTTCGCCATCGACATGGGCAAGCGGCACATAGCAGGCCTTGCCGGGTTCACAGGACAGCGACAGGCCAACAAGATCCGCCTGCATGGCATCGAGTGACGTGGTTTCGGTGTCGAACGCGACATAACCCTTTTCGAAGGCAGCGTCGCACCATTCCTGAAGCCTCTCTATCGTCGTCACGGTTTCGTAGGCGTTCGAATCGATCGGGATTGCCTTGATGCTTTCGGCGCGGGCGTCCGCCACAGTCTGCGGCACCATCACACCATCACTGCCGGTAGCATCCACCGCACCGGCACCACTGTCTGCGCCAGCGGTGTTCGCGGCCCGTTCCGCCACGCGACCTTTGTGGTCCGGAACATCCCAACCCGGGACCTCAAAGTCGGTGG